>NZ_JBBNLT010000006.1:0-136867 GCF_040092345.1 Collinsella sp. CLA-ER-H7
GGGAGCCCCTTCCATGAATGCGGCGTGGCCGCCGCGGCTGAATTAGACACTCACCATTGTCGGCCTAATCCGCGGTCTTTCATGCAGCAGGGGCTCTCAATGTTTTTATGTCCTGCTCATATCGTCTCTGCCGGCAGTGGGGGACAGTCCTTGCAGCTTTTTGCGAAGAGTGTCCCCAACGACTAGTCGTTTAAGAACGTCCCCAATGACTACCCAACGACTAAGCGAGGGCGGCCATGATGGTGCGGGCGACGCCGTCGTGGTCGTTGTCGTATTCGGTGATGGCGTCGGCGGCCTCGCGGTCTTCGGACTCGGCGTTGATCATGGCCATGCCGTGGCCCGCTGCCTGCAGCATGGGGATGTCGTTGATGTTGTCGCCGAACGCCCAGGCGTCGGCGAGACGCTCGCCCAGGTATTCGCATAGCCACGTGAGGGCCGTTCCCTTGGTGGCGCCCTCGCCCATGACCTCGATATTCATGGCGTACGAACGCGTGACCTCAATGCCTCCGAGCGTTTCGAGCTCCGCCGCGATGGCGTCGCGATCGGCCGGGTCGTGCCAGTACATGGCGATGCGTTCGAGCGTCTCGACCTCGTCGATCTTGCTGTCGATATCCATGTCGATCGGTGTTCGCGTACGCTTGAGCGAAGCCGCGATGTGGGGGTCGCCGCCGCAGAATTCGTCCAGGCGCGTGTAGAGCGAGCGGGGGAGGAAGCACCGCCCGTCCGCGAAGATATCGAAGGTGACGTCATGGCCGGCGGCAATGCTATGGATGCGGTGGGCGATGGCGCGGTCGAGCGGTCGGCTCAAAATGCGCGTGGCACGTGAGGCATCGGTGGGCGTACCGTCGTCGAGCTGCCAGACGCTGGCGCCGTTGGCGCAGACCGCGTAGTGTACGGCGGGATGGGCGAGGATGGGCTCAAAGATGCCCGACAGCGGACGCCCCGTGCAGGGCACAAACTCAATACCGCGGCGCGCAAGCTCGTCGAGCATTGCCCAGGTGGCGTCGCTCATCTGCTTATCGCTCGTCAGCAGCGTTCCGTCCATATCGGAAAACACAATCATTTGATGCAGCCCTTTCTACTGGCATAAAAAGCGTGGCCGAGGGCGGTGATGCCCTGGTCACGTTCGGGTTCTATAACGGTCCGCGTCTTAGCGATCGGCGAGTGGCTTGTACTCCAGCGGATCGATCACCGGACGGTATGCCGGGCGGATGATGCGATGCGCGCAGAAGAGCTCTTCCATGCGGTGCGCCGACCAGCCGGCCATGCGGGCGACGGCGAACAGCGGCGTAAAGAGCGTCTCGGGCACGCCGAGCATCTTGTAGATAAAGCCCGTGTACAGGTCGATGTTGGCGCAGATGGGCTTGGTCATGCCGTGATCACGCATTACTTGCGGGGCCAGGCGCTCGATACGCTCGATGAGCGCGAACTCCTCGCCCAGGTCCTTCTTGGCGGCAAGCGTGCGCGCGTAACGGCGGCACACCTCGGCACGCGGGTCGCTCAGCGTGTAGACGGCGTGGCCCATACCGTAGATGAGGCCCGTGCCGTCGAAGGCCTGCTTGTCGAGGATCTTGCCCAGGTAGGCTGCGATCTCGTCCTCGTCCTCCCAATTGGAAACATGCGCACGGATGTCCTCGTGCATGGACACGACCTTGGCGTTGGCGCCGCCGTGGCGCGGGCCCTTGAGCGAGCCGATAGCCGCGGCGTAGGCGGAATACGGGTCGGTGGCCGAGGAGGACAGCACACGGCAGGCGAACGTGGAGTTGTTGCCGCCGCCGTGCTCGGCATGCAGCATGAGCATCACGTCGAGCAGCATGGCTTCGTCGCGGGTGAATGCCATGCCGCCGCGGAGCACCTGCAGGATGGTCTCGGCGGTGGAGAGGCCGGGTGTGGGGTGCGGTACATGAACCTCGGAGCCGCGACGCTTGGCGACCGAGGCCATATGCGCGAAGGCGGCGATGCGGGGGAGACGGGCGAGCATGGAGATGGCGACGTCGATTTCGTGCTCGGGTGTAATGGCGTCGGGCTCGGCGTCGAAGGCGTAGAGCAGCAGCACGGCGCGCTGAAGCACATTCATGATGCTCGACGACACCGTGGTCATGGGGAACTCTTTAACGTACTCGTCGCTCAGATGTCTAAAGGCACCTAGGCGCTCGCAGAAGCCGTCGAGCTCTTCCTTGTTGGGCAGCGAACCCGTGATAAGCAGATAGGCGACTTCTTCGTAGCCGTAGCGATTCTCGGCCTGGGCATTGTTGACCAGATCCTCGATGCTGTAGCCGCGAAGCGTGAGCTTGCCCTGATCGGGCACGACCTTTCCGTCGACCTTGTTGTAGCCGTGCACATCCGAGATACGAGTGAGGCCCGCGACCACGCCCGAGCCGTCGGCATTGCGCAGGCCGCGCTTGACATTGTGCTCGACAAACAGGTCCTCGTCATAAGGGTCGGTCGGCAGGCCGTGGTAGAGGCTTTCGCTCTCAGACGAAATCTGGCGGCTTGCTTCGTAATCCAGAACCAGTCGGCTCAAGTGGTCATCGAAGCGGTAATAGATTTTCTTGGCGTCGTAGGCCATGCGCGCTCCTCTCCGGGCCGCATCGGGGTGGCTTGCATGGGCATGCGCGCGTCAGGCTATCCCCAGCGGCTTGCTCGCTACAGGCGGTACATAAAGTTAAAGACGTCCTCGCGCTGGATGGACACGTTGACGCCCGAAAGCTCGCCGGCCTCGGCCAGGGCCTTCTGCAGCTCAGCGAAGTCGAGCTTGGACTCGGCGGTATCGGCCAGCATGGTCATGGTGAAGATGTCCTCGATAATGGACTGCGTGATGTCGCGGATGTCGACGTTGGCCTCGCCCAGGACGCGGGTGACGCCGGCGACGATGCCGGGGCGGTTCTTGCCAAGGACGGTGATGACGATACGGGAGGACGAGATCTCGGCCATGGGAAACCCTTTCGCGTGATTGCGGCGCGCGCGGGGCGCTCCGCTACGGTACAGTGTTCATCATTGTACCTGTCTGGCGCAAAAAAGGCGCGCTCGCTGCGGCGTTACATGCCTGCAACATGAGCGTAAGGGGGAAGGCCGTACGGGGAAGAGCCGTCTGGCGCGTGTCCGGCTCGTGTTGGGTTGATTTCCGATCTCAGCCGAACACATTGAGCGGACAGGCCGTTCCCGCAGTCAGCCGAACGCCTCCGACGGCTGATTCCGAACTGGAAGCGGAGGGCATCCCCGCCCTTCGGTAGGGGATACCGCTCCGCGGCGCATGCCGCGGGCGGCGCCCCTATCGGACCACCGTGACCTCAGTTGGGATGGGCCCAGCACTGCCGCGTACTCGGTGAGCTAGAGCCAACTGTTCGTCTTCACGTCGCGTATGGCGATATTTCGGTCGTCCGGCTCGGTGATGCCGTAGCCGAACGCCTGGAGCGTCTCGATGGACTCCTGGATCCTCTGTTGGAACATGGGACCCGGATCGACCCTCGGCCCGAGGTGCCCGCGCCAAAGGCACGGCGTGGCGCGCAGCATGTTATGGATTTTGGAGATGGGCTCGATGTCGGCGTAGACGTTGAGCGTCGCCATGGCGTCCTTGTGGCCGAGGATCGATTGGAGCGCCTTGATATCGCCGCCTTGGCGGATCCACTGCGTTGCGAACGTGTGGCGAAGGCCGTGGAACGTGATCAGCTCGTCGTTGGTGCCCATGAGGCCGTTGGTCTCCGAGAACGTCTTGAACGCCCTGCGGATATAGCTTGTCGTCGCGAAGGTCGCGCCCGGCTCCGACAGGATGTAGCAGTCCCCGATCTCGACCGCCCCGGTAAGGCCGCGCAAGCGCAGCTTTCCGCAGTCGATCTCGTGGGTCTCCTTCAGGAAGGGGAGTAGGCCGACCGGGTCGATGGGGATACCCCTGGCGTCATGGGTCTTGGTGTCCTTGATGAACGAACCCATTCCCTTCGCGTACGCCACCGAGTGTCTGATCGAGATCAGGCCCGTCTCGAAATCCACATCGCACCACCGAAGGCCGCAGACCTCGCCGATTCGCATCCCCGTGTGCAGGGCGAGTACGACCGCCCTCTAATCCTCGGCGGACCAATCGAGTCCGAACTCCTTTCGGGCATCCTCTTCGCTCATGACTTCGAGAAGGTCTCCGGGTTGGCAACGAAGGGCGAGGCATAGCTGCTCGAGTGTGTTGAAGCGAATGCCGCGAATATGCCCTTTTTTAATACGGGACAGGTTCACGGGCGTGGTTCCAATCCTTTCGGCAAGTTCGTTCGAGGAAATCTTTCGCTCGGCCATGATCTTGTCGAGGCGAACAATTACGGGCATGGCGTTTCCTTACGCAATCTCGTCGGAGTCGAGGTACAGCTCTCGGGCGTACAAGAAGAGCTGGGAAAGCATGAACAGGACGATGCCGAGAACCAGAGAGGTCCAATCGAATGATGAAGCGATCTCTTGGGCGCCGACGGCCCCCTCGCCGCCAAACATCGAAACGGAGGTTTTGAGTGAGCCGGCGTAGAGGCTGGTGGCAGCTTGAACAACGAAGAGAATGCCGAGCACCTTCAAGCATGTCGCAGACCCTTTCTTGAAGGGGTCTCCGCTCTTGATCGTCCACACGAGAACGGCGCTGAGGATGGTCGTAGCGATACCGATGACGGCAGGGACCAATGTCGAGATCGCAAGGGCTGGATACGCGGGGGAGTCTGCAATTACAGGGTTGTCGAGCACTTCGATTGCTGGCTTTAAGGAGAACGCCACTTGTGCGATGGCGGTGGCGCAAAGGGTCGCAGAGGCTATCGCACATGCGATGCGGAAGGAATGAAGCCGGGGAGTGCGATTGTCGGAACTCATAATAACCTCCGAAGAATTTAAAAAACTCAGGTTACTTTTTAACAGTTTATATTAAATTGACTTTGCCGGCAAGTAATAAGGGCCGAGCATTTTGTTCGGCCCCTCTGTTCCGACTGGATGAGGTTAAGGTTGGCGATGAATATGCTCAAAATCTCGAAGGCGATCTTTAGGTCGCTTCTCTCCTCCAGGTCGCTCTGTGTTGTCGTTGTTGCGTTGATGGTTCTTTGTGCTCTGCCCGTCTTCAGGAGCGCGGCTGGCATCGACGGACGGGTCGAATACCTCGAGTCGGGAATAACCCGTGTTGAGCAGGAATTGTCAGCATCCTATGCGGATGCGCTTGTGAATGCGGGGGAGGACGGTGTCTATACCTCTTCATCAAGCATGCCCGCGCTTCTGTACCCTCTTGCCGCGGGACGTCTTATCTTGGCACCGCTCTCTCCCCCTACTTCCGTTTCTGCAGATATCGGATGGAGAGTACACCTATTATGACGGATCGAAGGAGTACTTGCTATGGGTCGCAACGGCCGTTGCCGTCTCGTTCCTTGCCGCGCGTCTTAACAAACGTGAAAAGCTCATCATCCAGGCACCGATGGGCGAGCTGGGTAGACTTGTTGCATCGAGCGTATGGGCGAGTGTTTTTGCAATGCTTGCCGTCCTCGCCATCAATCTTCCAGGGATAATCGCCGCGCTTGTGAAGAATGGCCCGGGCTCGCCGTTCTATCCGATAGGCTACATTCAATATGCGACTCCGGTTATCAAACCGGCTTGGCTGGTGTTCGCGCAGACGGCCATCTTGCAATTCTTGGTGGCAGCGTTCATCTCGCTTGTCGTTCACCTTGCCGTGAAGATTGCCAATAACCCTACGCTTGGAATCGTGTTCGTATGTGCCCTGATGGGGGTGACGATGGTTCCCGGGTATTACGGAAGATCCATCGCTTTACGTGAGTTCGCCCTGTTGAATCCCCTTACGTATGCGAACACTGAGTTGACCGTCGGCGCCTATAGCCCGTACCCGACAACGCAGATAGTGAATCTGCCTGGACTTTGCTTCGAGCGTGGCGCGATTGCCCTCGTATGCGCAATCGGGATCGAGGTGCTGGCAATTAGCCTGCTTTGCGTTGCTGGAAAGAGCGGCTGCGCGTGCCCGATATCCCCGATTTGTCTTGAGAGAGGTTCCTTCACTGCATCGAGAACGGCAACTCGTTCGAGCGCTTGTGCCTCCGCCGTTGCATACGTAAGAACGATGGGGAAACTGCTCCTGCGTTCTCCTACCCTCGCCGTATGCGCGATTGCAATGTCGACGACGATGCTGGCCCCGGCTCTGGTCGAGATGTTTCCTGACGCTGATAACGTTTCCGCTGTTCGGTATAGGGATGGGGAGCTCCGTTCAATAGATCGGTATCTAGAGCAGAACGCTGCGAATATGGACGTCGAGGGCAAAGCGGCCCTGGAAGACATGCGGGATGCTCTTTCGGGTTTCGTGTACGCGCCTATGCCTGCGGAGGGGTTTCGAAGCCTTGCGACGTACGAGCGCGCTCGAGGTGAGCTGGGCGCGGCAGATGCGACTCTCCTGCAATCGATCGGAATCGAGCCGGAGACTCCTTCTCGTGCGGAGGCGCGCGCCCTTCTGCTTGAGTCGATCGCGAGCTTGCCGGACCCCAAGGTTTACGAGTTAAGTACGAAGATGCCCCCATTAATCCTCCTTTCGTATCTCCAGGCAGCGCTTCCCTCCTTATTTTTGCTGTTGCCCGTGGTTGTCGCATCGCTCGCGTGCACCCACCTGCAGTGTCGTTCCCTTCTGGTTCTCCAGATCCCCGCAACAGCGCATGTGCGTTTTCTGACGGCTGTTGCGCTGGCTCTCCTGCTTGGCTTGGTGCTGCTTTTGGTGTCGATGGTTCCCGCTGTCGTTGTGTCCGTGATTAAGAACGGTGCGGGTGGATCGGAGTATCCCGTCGCTCTCATTCGGGCGGGAGCTTCGACAACGTCCATGGTGGGGGAGGCGGTGTTGTGCAGTATTCCGTTGCTGGTCATGGCATACGGCGTGATTTCCGTCGTCGCTGCGTTGACAGCAGCGATTAGCCGCAACCCCGTTGTCACCGGAATGGTTTGCGCGGTTCTCTTGGTGTTGGGTTCGTTGAGCGCTCATGTTGAAAGCGTGGGCATGGGCGTCGCGCTGCTGGCTCCATTCGCCTCGTTTGATCCCGCTTCCCAGGTGGGGACGATTGGGTTCCTTGGGCGAGGGACGAACGCGATGCCTTTTGGAGAGGTCGTCGGCGCATCGGGCGCTCTGCTGGTGGTCTTGGGCGCCGTATCTCCGTTGATGGTGCGCCTGAGTGTTCCAAAGATCGAAAGGGGATGATCTCGATGATTGACCTTCAAACGCTGACGATCTCTTATGGAAAGAAGGTGCTCGTAGATTCGGTGAACGCTGAGTTTGCCCCGGGTACGGTCTACGGTCTCGTCGCTCCGAACGGGCATGGAAAGACGACGTTGCTGCGTGCGATGGCAGGTTTGCCGGGTCCTCGCGTGGACGGGAGCATCGTTCTGGATGAGGTGCAGGGTACGGGTGCGAGAGAGGTCCGTTCTATGATCTTCTATGCACCTGGTGAGGGGACGCTGCTGTATCCCGGATTGCGTGCGGAAGATCACCTCAAGATGGTTTGCGATATGTGGCCGCATGCTCGCGATATCGAAGAGATAGTGGAACAAACGCAGATAGGCGAGTTCGCGAAGATGAGGATCCGCACTCTGAGCCAGGGCATGAAGCAGCAGCTTACCCTGGCGATTGCGTATGCGACGGGCGCGCGGTACCTTCTATTAGATGAGCCCATGAACGCGCTCGACCCCAGCAGGGTGGACTTGCATTCCGAGATTCTCAGGAAGCTGGCCGATTCTGGTACGTGCATCATCATGTCATCCCACATCTTGGATTCGGTCGATAGGCTGTGCGATGAGATTCTGTTTTTGAAGGATGGGAGGCTCATTAGAAGCATTCCGCAAGATGATGCTGCGCCGAAGTCTCCTGGATCCCATTTCGCAAAGCCTGCCGGACGCGCCGAGGGTGCGCTAAGCACGTATCGGCGACTCTACGAAAAGGGCGGGTAGAAATGCAAGTTAAAAATCTATGTGGTCAATATAATACCGTTGAACCCGCGTATCGATACCGCTCAGCCATTCGCCTCGCCCCCGTCGCACGCATCTTCATCCGGTCTGTTACTTTTGGCATAACAATTCTTTGAGGAACGTAGGTGCTTCCAAATGTACTGTCGACTTCTTCTCAAACTAATCCTAAGAGACAAGGCCGTATGGATTTGTACGCTCGTTCTCGCTGCAGCCTTTTCCGTCCCCATTGCGTTCAATTCACCCATCTACGGGCCCTTCTTTATGAAGCAGGGCATGCAGAGCTTTGTCGACGCATTCAATACGCGCGCGCCCCAGGCCAGCGGCACAGACCTATCTCCAGAGCAGCAAGATGACGCGGAGCTTGCAAGATACGCGAACGCCGCCCTCGCCGCTCAAACCGACGCCGCCTTTCTCGATTCTGCCGAGAGCTACTACGCGCTCATGGGCGAAGGCTTCCAATCCGGGTCCATCGTGGGAGACCGAGAGACCAATGACGCAGACCTCGCGTATTGCCGCGCTCTGAGCAGCTCCGGCATCACGGATATCCCGGCCTCCGCAAACGACCTGCCATTCCTTTCCTTCCTGCCTTACGCCATTGCCACGGCGCCGTCTTTCCTTCCCTTCATCCCCTTCCTTCTCTCGTCGATACTCGTGCTCGGCGCCACAAGGCCTGCGACCCTGGCGGCAAAGGCACCCGTGCCCAAATTCCGGCGCCTTATCCAGATCGTGTTTTCGATAATCGCCGCGGGGACCGCGATGCTCCTCGCCGGCCTTGCACCCGGGGGCATTTACGCCTTGGCCCTAAACGGCTTCGGGCAAATTGGGTACCCGATCGTCTTCTTCCATGACGGCGCGCTTGCCACCACGACTGCGGGAAACGTCTTCACGACCCTGCTTCTCGCGCTGCTTGCGGGCGGAACCTTGATATCCGTTTGCTCCGCCGTCCTATCGACCGCAACGAGGCGCGTCCTCGCGGGCCCCCTTGCCTCCGCGCTGCTTGTCGCGGCCCCGGCATTCCCGCTATTGTCCGATTCGGCACTAGGGCATAATGCCGTGCTCGGGCTCCTGCCGCTGCCCGTGTTCTCGCCTATCGAGGCAACGGGTTACGTGGGATGCTTCCCGACGGAATTCATTGGCTCCGGTTCAGGCAGCGCATCGATGCTTGCCGTGGCCCTGGCATACGTCTCGGTCTTTTTTGCGGTCGGCGCCGTTGCGGCACGTTCGCCCAAACAGCCTGGACCCGCGAAAAGGCACCATGGGCTCGAGCTTCTGGACGCGAGCGTGGGATACGGGAGCACGACGATACTTTCAATCGGGTCGCTTTTCCTGAGCCCGGGAACGGCGGCGGGCCTCGTTGCTCCCAACGGCTCGGGGAAAACCACCCTTCTTGAAGCGCTGTCGGGCCAATTTCCCACCCGCATCCGCTCGGGAAGCCTGGCGGCAGACGGAATCAGCCAACGTCGATCAGCCGAATTTGCAGAACTCGTCTACCTGAGCTCTTCGGGCGGCGCGGATCTCTATCCCACGCTATCGGCCATCGAGCACCTTGCTTTCGTTAGGGAGGCGTGGAAATCGGCCGCCGACATCGACTCGCTCTGCAGCTCCCTCGGAATCTCCTCATATCTCGACAAGCCGACCCGTAAACTCTCGACAGGAATGAAGCAGCAGGTAAAGCTTGCCATGGCGATATCGACCGGTTGCCCGTACCTCATCCTCGATGAACCGCTGAACGGCCTCGATCCGGGAAAGCGGAAAACCTCCTGCGACGCGATGCGCAGCGAGGTGGCGCGGGGACGCAGCGTGCTCATTTCAAGCCATCTGCTCGACGACCTGGCAGACCTCACCAACTCGTTCTACTTCATCGAGGCCGGCACGCTCGTGGAAAAGATCAAGTCGTCCTCGCAGACGCTCAAGCAGGAATACCTCGATACATACGAGCGAGGTGAATGACATGAAACTATTTGAACAGCTGAAGTCCAATGCGTCGCGCATGGCTGTCTACGCCATCCTCGTGGCAACGGCTTTATGCGGAATCGCGGCACCCGTCTATGCGCTCAACGGGGAGAAAGGCGATGTCGAACCCGCGTACATGGCTTCGACGGTTAAGGACCGGTACAAAGCCTTCTCTGGAGACGCGTTTTACGTAGCAGAGTACGACACGACCTACCGTCAGCTTCGCTACAACAAGGGCTACGACTATCTAGGCGCAGAGGCAATCAGCTATACGTCGGGTTGGTACCGCTCCAACTATGGACACATAACCCAGTTCAAGTGTAACTACCGTGTGTACAACTAAAGCAACCGGCCGGGACGAGGGGTGACGCAAAAGCGTCGCCCCTCGTTTTTAACCATGTCAACTGAACCTAGTTCAGTTTGGTTGATTTCCGATCTCAGCCGAACACATTGAGCGGAAAGGCCGTTCCCGCAGTCAGTCGAACGTCCCCGGGGCCCTTCTCAGGCCCCGGGGACGGCATTTTCCCAGTTGAAGGAACGGTGGAGATGTGTTTCGATGGGTCAGATTCGTGTCGTTCCGAAAAGACCGTGAACCTTTTGTGGGACACGCGGCGCCGTGGTACCATAGCCGAGTTTGTTGTCTTGGTCGGAAACCAAGACGCCTTATGCGCTGATCGGTAACCAGCGCCTGACCAATAAGGAGTCCTACCATGAAGCAGGGTATCCATCCCCAGTATGTCGAGTGCACGGTGACGTGCTCCTGCGGCAACACCTTCAAGACGCACGCTACCGTGTCCGAGATGAAGGTCGAGCTTTGCAACGAGTGCCACCCGTTCTACACCGGCCAGCAGAAGTTCGTCGACACCGGTGGACGCGTCCAGCGCTTCGCCGACAAGTTCGGTGGCGCCGCTGCCGCCCAGCTCAAGAAGGCTGAGGAGGCCAAGGCCGCCAAGGCCGCCAAGGCTGCTGAGGCCGAGGCCGCTCGCAAGGCCGCCGCTGAGGCTAAGGCTGCCGAGAAGGCTAAGCGTGCCGCTAAGTTCGCCGAGGAGGCTGCCAAGCAGGCCGCCGAGGCTCCCGCAGAGGCTCCCGTCGAGGAGGCCGCTGCCGAGGCCGAGACCACCGAGGCTGCTGAGTAAATAGCTCGCCGCGGAATCGCTCGCATTCATGGCATGAGGGCCGTGCATCCATTTGGGTGCACGGCCCTTTTCTTTTTGATTAGTGCAAACTAACCTGTCCCCATGGCACCACATGGCGGAGAGGCGGCGTTTGCCCAGATAAACCCTCCAAAATTAACCTGTTCCATTGTGGCAGGTTGGTCGTAGTTATTACGTGGCGGCCGAGGTCGACCGTATAGGCCGCGCCTTGTTTGGCTAAAGTACAATCATCTGTGTTTAACTCGCCCGCAGCTGCACGGCGTGGGCGATGGCCAAAAAGGAAAACCACATGGGATTCATGTCAAAGCTGCTGTCCTTTGGATCCGATAAGGACCTTAAGCGCTACTACAAGATCGTCGACCAGATCAACGGTCTTGAGCCCCAGTTTGAGAAGATGACCGAGGAGGAACTCCGCGCCCAGACCGATAAGTTCCGCGAGCGTTACGCCAACGGCGAGTCGCTCGACGACATGCTTCCCGAGGCCTTTGCCACCGTGCGCGAGGCTTCCAAGCGCATCACGGGCATGCGCCACTTTGACGTACAGCTCATCGGCGCCATGGCGCTTCATGAGGGTCATATTGCCGAGATGAAGACCGGCGAGGGCAAGACGCTCGTCTCCACCTTGTCCGGCTACCTCAACGCTATCGCCGGCAAGGGCGTGCATGTCGTTACCGTCAACGATTACCTGGCAAAGCGCGACTCCGAGTGGATGGGCCGCATCTACAAGTACCTGGGCATGACCGTCGGTCTGCTCCAGAACAACATGCCGCTCGAGCTCAAGCGTCCGGCCTACCAGGCAGACGTCACCTATGGCACCAACTCCGAGTTCGGTTTCGACTACCTGCGCGACAACATGGTCACCCGTCCCGAGCAGCGCGTGCAGCGCGGTCACAACTACGCCATCGTCGACGAGGTCGACTCCATCCTGATCGATGAGGCCAGGACGCCGCTCATTATCTCGGGCGCCGGCACTAAGTCCGCCAGCACCTACAAGGACTTCGCGCGCGCCGTGCGCGGCCTGGAGCGCGGTGAGGACGTGTCGCACGACATGCTCACCGCCACCGAGGACGTTGAACCCACGGGCGACTACGTCATGGACGAGGCCAAGCACACCATCGCCGCCACCGAGCGCGGTCTTAAGAAGATCGAGCGCCGCCTGGGTATCGATGACATCTATGCCGATCTCTCCGGCCAGCTGGTCAACCACCTGCAGCAGGCGCTGAAGGCCCAGTACATGTTCCACCGCGATAAGCAGTACGTGGTCACCAACGGCGAGGTCAAGATCGTCGACGAGTTCACCGGCCGCATCATGGAGGGCCGCCGCTATTCTGAGGGCCTGCACCAGGCCATCGAGGCCAAAGAGGGCGTGCTCGTACGCGAGGAGAACCAGACCCTGGCCACCATCACCCTGCAGAACTACTTCCGTCTGTATGACAAGCTTTCCGGTATGACCGGCACGGCACTTACCGAGGATGCCGAGTTCCGCGAGATCTACAAGCTGCCCGTCGAGGTCATCCCCTCCAACAAGCCAGTGCAGCGCGTGGACCACGAGGACCTGGTGTACCGCACCATTCAGGCCAAGTACAACGCCGTTGCCGACGACGTCGAGCGTCGTCACGCCAAGGGCCAACCGGTCCTGGTGGGCACCGTCTCCATCGAGAGCTCCGAGAAGCTGTCCGCCGCCCTTACCAAGCGCGGCATCGCACACGAGGTCCTCAACGCCAAGCATCACGAGCGCGAGGCCCATATCGTTGCCCAGGCCGGACGCTACGGCGCCGTGACCATCGCTACTAACATGGCCGGTCGTGGTACCGACATCCTGCTGGGCGGCAACCCCGACGAGCTGGTGCGCGAGCGCCTGGAGTACGAGGGCCTGACCATGGAGGACGTGACGCCCGAGCAGCTCGAGCAGTTTAACGCCGAGGCCAAGGAGACTTGCAAGGCCGAGCGCGAGCGCGTGCTTGCCGCCGGCGGCCTGACCGTTATCGGTACCGAGCGCCATGAGTCCCGCCGTATCGACAACCAGCTGCGTGGCCGTTCCGGCCGTCAGGGCGATCCGGGCGAGACCCAGTTCTACTTGTCGCTCGAGGACGACCTTATGCGCCTGTTCGGTGGCGACAAGATGGACCGCGTCTCTAAGATGATGGTCACGGCCGACATGGGCGACGACATGCCCATCCAGCACAAGATCATCTCCAAGGCCGTCGAGAGCGCCCAGCACAAGGTCGAGAGCATCAACTTCTCCATGCGTAAGAGCGTCCTTGAGTACGACGACGTCATGAACAAGCAGCGCCAGGTCATCTACGCCGAGCGCAATAAGATTCTGGACGGCAAGGACCTGACCGACCACATCACCGAGGTCATGCACGATACCGTCTACCGTTGCGTGCAGGAGTTCTGCACCAAGGACAGTCACGATGGTGAGCGCGACCTGGAGGGCCTGCGCAAGTGGGTTGTGGAGCTCACCGGCCACATCGATACGCCGAAGTTCCCCGACGAGGACTTTGAAGCCCTGGCTGCCGATGTCTTGGCCTATGTTGAGAAGTGCTACAACATGAAGGCCGAGCGTCTGGGCGAGGACCTGATGCGCGAGCTCAACACCCAGGTCATGCTGCGCGTCATCGATACCCGCTGGATGAACTACCTGCAGGAGATGGACTACCTCAAGACCGGCATCGGCCTGCGCGGCTTTGGCCAGCGCGACCCGCTGGTTGAGTACAAGACCGAGGCCTACGGCGCGTTCCAGATACTCGTCGATACCATGTATGAGGATTACCTGCGCACGGTTCTGCGCATCGAGATCAAGGCTGCCCCGCGTGCCGTGGAGCACAAGGAGGAGCCCGCGCTCGAGGGTGCGCGCTTCTCCGGTCCTGCCGAGGTCGATGGTGACAATGGCGACTCGGTGCTGCGCAAGCAGGCGCAGGTGCAGGCCCGCACGGCTGTCCAGGGTGGTCCGGCTGCCGTCAACAACGGTGGCAAGGTGACCACCTATCGCAAGTCCGAGAGCGACGATCCGTACGTCAACGTGGGCCGCAACGACCCGTGCCCCTGCGGTAGCGGCAAGAAGTTTAAGTACTGCCACGGCAGGAATCGTTAATGGCTGAGGCTTTAGAGGTAACGCCCGCCGAGCTGGACGCGTTCGCGGACCGGCTCGGCGAGGTCGAGTCGTATCTCCACCTGGACGAAAAGCGCACGCGCGTGACCGAGCTCGAGGCCAAAAGTGTTGCCCCTGGCTTTTGGGATGACGCCGACGCCGCCCGTGCCACCATGGAGGAGATCGCGCGTACCAAGGAAGATATCGCTGCCGTGGACACCGCGCGCGGCGAGCTTTCCGATGCCCGCGCCGCGCTGGAGCTTGCCGAGGAGATGGGGGATGACCCCGACGCCGTCGCCCTTCGCGAGGAGGCTACAGCCACGGCTGAGCGCCTGGCCCGGGCCATCGATGAGCTTGAGCTTTCGAGCTGGTTTACCGGTGAGTTCGATCACGGCGATGCCATTGTGACCATCAAGCCCGGACAGGGTGGTCTGGAGGCCCAGGACTGGACCTTCATGCTCTTTAAGATGTACATGAAGTACTGCCAGCGTCGCGGCTGGAAGGTCACCATCAACGACTGTCCCGCAGCCGAGGTCATCGGCATCGACCGCGCGACCTTTACCGTCGAGGGCAAGGACGCATTTGGCATGCTGCGCGCCGAGGCCGGCGTCCACCGCTTGGTTCGCATTAGCCCCACCGACGACAAGAAGCGCCGCCAGACCACGTTTGCCGGCGTCGAGGTCATCCCCGTGCTACCCGATGATATCGACATCGAGATCAGTCCCGATGACATCCGCGTGGACGTGTACCACGCGAGCGGCCCGGGCGGTCAGGGCGTCAACACCACCGACTCCGCCGTGCGCGTGACGCATTTCCCCAGCGGCACTGTGGTCACCTGCCAAAACGAGCGCAGCCAGATCCAGAACAAGGCCGCGTGCATGCAGATCCTCAAGGCTCGCCTGTACGAGATTGAGCTCGAGAAGCGTGCCGAGGCGCTCGATGAGATTCGCGGACCCAAGACCACGATTGGTTTTGGCAACCAGATCCGCAGCTACGTGCTCTACCCGTACCAGATGGTCAAGGACCTACGCACGGGCGTGGAGACCAGCAATGTCGAGGCCGTTCTTGACGATGGCGACCTGGACCCGTTTGTTATTGGCTACCATCGCTGGGCCACCGGCAACGCCGATGCAGAAGGCTCGGAGGTCTAAAACATCGGGCGGCTTCAAGCCGATGCCAAGCCCAACGGTTGGACGGGTTTGTATCCAGAATAAACCCTGCGCAGGGGTGGTTTTTGTTCGGCGAATCGTTAGAATCGAATACAAGAAGAAGTTCAAAGCGCATCCGTTTGGGTGCGCTTTTTTGAGGGAGGCAGCATGGCATATCGTCTGGACATCAAGCGCATTCTTTCGATGAACTTCTTTCACGATCTGCCCCAGATCATGTTGGGGTGCGCTCTGGCCGCTATTGCGACCGACCTGTTTTTGATTCCCAACGGCCTTGCTGCCGGTGGCGTTACGGGCCTTGCCACCATTATCCAGGCGGTCGGCGCGACGCGAGGCGTGTCGCTTCCCGTCGGTATCCAGACCATCGTGATGAATGCCTTGCTGCTACTGGTCGTTATGCGCGAGGGCGGCATGTTCTACGTGGTGCAGACCGCGACGGGCTTTGTGCTGCTGGGCTTCTTTACCGATCTGTTCGCCCCGTTTGTAGCACCTCTGGCGGATGCGGACCTGATGCTTCCCGCTATGTGGGGCGGCATTATTACGGGCATCGGTTACGGCATGGTGTTGCGCGCCGGCGCCAACACCGGCGGTTCGGACACGATTGGCCAAATCATATCGCGTAATACCTCGCTGCCCGTGGGCTCGACCGTCATGGCGATCGATGTTGCCGTATGCGCGCTGTCGGCTCCGGTCTTTTCAATCGAAAACGCACTATATGCAGGCCTTTCGATGGTCATTAGCGGCTACGTGATCGATGCCGTGGTCGATGGTGGCAACAAACGCCGTATGGTACTCATCATCTCGGACAAGTTCCCTGATATCGCTGCTGATATCATGTATGGTCTGGGTCGTGGTTGTACCAAGTTTAAGGCGACTGGCATGTATTCGGGTGCCGAGAAGCCGGTGATTATGGTCATCGTGAGCCGTCGAGAGCTCAATACCCTCAAGACCATCGTGCGCGAGCGCGATCCTCACGCCATTGTGACGGTCGCTGACGTTACGGAAGCCTTCGGCGAGGGATTCAAGGACATTAGCGCGTAGGGTCGACCACGTTCCATCCAAAAGACGTTCACATTGATAAACCGTTTCATCAGCGGTTCTGCCTGCTAAATTGTTCAAATAATGATAAAAACTCTGGTAAAGCCATCAGTTTCCAGCATAATGAATGACGTACGTGCATTGCGGCTGTGTTGGGATTACCTTCGGTGCCGTGCGCATTTTGTCTAATGAGGATGAAAGGAAGGCACAATGAGCGACGAAGAGCTCAAAAAGGTTGCCAACGAGGTAAGGAAGGGCATCGTCACCGGCGTGCACGCTGCCAAGTCCGGCCATCCGGGCGGTTCGCTCGGCGCTGCCGACATCATGACCTATCTGTACTTTGAGGAAATGAACGTCGACCCGGCCGATCCCCGCAAGGCCGACCGCGATCGTTTTGTGCTCTCCAAGGGCCATTGCGCTCCGGGCCTGTACGCCGTGCTCGCCGAGCGTGGGTTCTTCCCCAAGGAGGACCTCGAGACGCTGCGCCATATCGGCAGCCACCTGCAGGGCCACCCCAACATGAACGACACCCCGGGCGTCGACATGTCCACCGGCTCGCTCGGCCAGGGCATTTCCGCCGCCGTGGGCATGGCCGTTGCCGCCAAGCACTGGGGCGATACTTATCGCACGTACGCCCTGCTGGGCGATGGCGAGAGTGAGGAGGGCCAGGTCTGGGAGGCCGCCATGTTTGCTGGCAACCAGCAGCTCGACAACCTCTGCGTGATCGTCGACCACAACGGCCTGCAGATCGACGGTCCCGTCGAGGAGGTCAACGACCCCATGCCGCTCGCCGACAAGTTCCGCGCCTTTAAGTTCCACGTGGTGGAGCTCGCCGACGGCAACGACTTCGACCAGATCCGCGCCGCCTTTGCCGAGGCTCGCGCCACCAAGGGGCAGCCGACCGCCATTATCGCCGAGACCCTGAAGGGCAAGGGCGTGTCCTTTATGGAGAACCAGGTTGGTTGGCACGGCAAGGCCCCCAACGATGAACAGTTTGAGCAGGCCATGGCAGAGCTCACGGCCGCCGGAGAGGAGCTCTAGGATGGCAGACGTCAAAAAAATCGCCACGCGCGTAAGCTACGGCGAGGCCCTCGTCGAGCTCGCCAACGAGCACGATGACTTTGTGGTCCTCGACGCCGACCTGGCCGCCGCCACGCAGACCGGCAAGTTCAAGGCCGCCTGCCCCGACCGCTTCTTCGACGTGGGTATCGCCGAGAGCAACCTGATGGGCGTCGCCGCCGGTATCGCGACCACCGGCCGCGTTGCCTTCGCGAGCACCTTTGCCATGTTCGCAGCCGGCCGCGCTTTTGAGCAGGTCCGTAACTCCATCGGCTACCCGCACCTCAACGTTAAGATTGGTGCCACGCACGCCGGTATCTCGGTGGGCGAGGATGGTGCCACGCACCAGTGCTGCGAGGATATCGCCCTCATGCGCGTCATCCCCGGCATGACTGTGATCGTTCCTGCCGACGACGTCGAGGCCCGCGCCGTGACGCGCGCCGCCTACGAGTGCGACGGTCCGGTGTACATGCGCTTCGCTCGTTTGGCCTCGCCGGTTATCAACGACCCCGAGACCTACAACTTCGAGTTGGGTAAGGGCATTGTCATGCGCGAGGGCGCCGACGTCACCATCATCGCCTGCGGCCTGATGGTCGGCGAGGCTCTCGAGGCCGCCGAGCAGCTCGCTGCCGAGGGCATCGACGCCGAGGTCATCAACATGCACACCATCAAGCCCATCGATGCCGACCTGATCGTCAAGAGCGCCACTAAGACCGGCCACGTCGTGACCGTCGAGGAGCATTCTGTAATCGGTGGCCTGGGCAGCGCCGTTGCCGACGTCCTGTGCGAGCAGTGCCCGACGCCCCTCAAGAAGATCGGCGTCAACGACACCTTTGGCGAGTCTGGCCCGGGTGCCGAGCTCTTGCACAAGTATGGCCTGGACGCCGCCAACATCGTGGCGACCACCAAGGAGTTCTTGGCATAAGGCAAGGCGGATCTCAAGGACTGCTTCGCCAGAACTATAAAACTGTTTCGCCAGTACTATGGAAACCCGGCAGGGGCGCTCTCTTGGAGAGCGCCCCTGTTTCAGTTGCGGTGAAATAGGGACTGATTAGACCTTTTAACTGGTAAAACAGTCCCTATTTCACCGCAACTCATGAAGACGCCCCTCAAGCACGGTCCCATCAGGGAAAAGGGCATATATCGACAAAGCGCAATTCAGACCCTTCCAGCTTTGTATATGCAGCACCCCAAGATAAACGTGGCGACCCCTTAGTTATCGCAGGCCGGGCACAGGGCTACTCTCCAAATCTTTCCGCAGGACGGAGGAGCCCCCGCCGCGCGAAGCGCGCAGCGGGGGCTCCGACATGTCCGAGGACGATTTGGAGAGTAGCCCTGTGCCCGGCCGACGGGATCCCTAAGCACGCCATGCTTCTTATGTGCAGCAAAGCTAATACTGCTAAAATACTAAGCGCTCATGTAGTTTAAACGCACGACGATAAGGAGCACCAGTGGGTAACCACTTCCGTACCTCCGGTGCGGGCGATGATGCCCCCAAGACGCAGGCAGGCGTCCAGGGCAGTCGTTTCGCCACTCCGGATTCAGAGGGCCAGCCTGTTGCTCAGGCCCCCGCTCAGCCGGCAGATCAGGCACAGCCGGCATCCGATCCCTTTGCCTACAATCCAACCAGCGATGTCGCGCTTTCCGGCACGGCGGGTTTTGAGCCCGTTCAGGCCGTGACCGCTCGCGTGGAGCAGCCTCAGGCTGGTGCCGCCACGCCGCAGCCTACCATGGCCGGCATTCCCGACCCCTTGGCCCCTGCGACGCCGGCTCCTCAGCCTGCGCAGTCCGGTCTCTTTGCCGCTATTCCCGACCCCACGCAGCCTGCTGCCCCGGTGGTCGAGAGCGATCAGGCAGCCGAGGTCGCAAGCCTCGATAACGCGCTCAACAACCCCGATTTTACGTCGGTGTTTGCGCCCATCGATCCGCAGGCCAGCCGCAAGAAGATGGCCAAGCAGGCCGGTGTCGAGCCCGTCATCCTTATGGAGCATGTCACCAAGATCTATCCGGCACAGCCCAACAAGCCTGCACTCGACGACATCAACATCGAGATCTATCCGGGCGAGTTCGTCTTCCTGGTCGGTCACTCCGGCTCGGGTAAGACCACGCTGCTGTCGACGCTCAACCGCGACGTCAAGCCGACGAGCGGCCGCATCCTGGTTGCCGGTCAGGATCTCATGAAGATCAAGAACCGCAAGGTTCCGTTCCTGCGCCGCCAGATTGGCGCCGTGTTCCAGGACTTTAAGCTTCTGCCGCAAAAGACCGCCTACGAAAACGTGGCGTTTGCCCTGCAGTGCATCGGCAAGCCCAAGGGCGTCATTCGCAGCCAGGTGCCCGAGGTGTTGCGTCTGGTCGGTCTGGCCGATCAGATGGACTCGCTGCCCGACCAGCTTTCCGGTGGCGAGCAGCAGCGCGTTGCCGTCGCCCGCGCTATGGTCAACCGTCCGCCGCTGCTGATCTGCGACGAGCCCACGGGTAACCTCGACCCGGCGATCTCGCTGGGCATCATGAAGCTGCTCGAGCGTATTAACCGCACCGGCACCACCGTGATCGTCGCCACGCACGACCGCGAGATGGTCGATAGCATGCACCGTCGCGTGATCGCCCTCGAGGGCGGCCACGTTATCCGCGACCAGGAGAGGGGAGGTTACGGCAACTATGGCACCAACTAACGTGGGCTACTCCTTCAAAGAGGCAATCAGCCACTTCTTCCGTAACTGGACTACCTCGCTCGGCGCCGTCATCACGATCTTCCTTTCGCTGTTTATCATCGGCCTGTTCATCATGGGCTCTGCGATGCTGAACTCCGTGATCGGCACCGTCGAGGATCAGGTTGTCATCAACGCGTTCATTAGTGATGACGCCGATCAGGCCGATGTTCAGGCTTTTGAGGCCGAGCTTAAGACGTGGAATAACGTCAAGTCCGTGACCTATAAGGACAAGGACGACGCGCTGGCCGAGTATACGAGCAAGATGTCGGGCAACGCCGACGCCACCATGAGCGCGCTCGATGGCCAGAACCCGCTGCCGGCTTCCTTCGCTATTGAGATGGACGATCCGTCCAAGGTCGAGAGCACGGCAAAGAAGCTCAAGAAGGATGCCGATTTCCAGAAGATCGCGGATGACGGCGACGTCAACGCGAGCGTGCTGTACGGCCAGGAGGAAGTGAGCCGCCTGTTCCAGGTGACCAACTACATCCGCATCGCCGCCGTGGTGCTCGTTGGCCTGCTGACTTTTATCGCGTTCATCTTTATCAACAACACGATTCGCCTGTCCATTACGGCGCGTCGTCGTGAGATTGCGATTATGCGTCTGGTCGGCGCCAGCAACGGCTTCATTCGCGGCCCGTTTATCACCGAGGGCGTACTGCAGGCCATTTTGGGCTCGCTACTTTCCATCGGCGTTCTGGAGCTGCTGCGCAATCTGATGATTCCGCGTTTGCAGGAGAGCATCGGCTGGATGTCGTTTGCCCTGCCGATGCAGTACTACCTGGTGACCTATGCTGCGCTGATTCTGGTCGGCGTGATTATCGGCCTCTTTGGTTCTGCCATCGCCATGCGTCGCTACCTGCGCGTGTAGGCATGCCTGGAATTCATCCCTTCCAACGGGTCGTCTCTTATGGGGCGGCCCGTTTTTTGATCCCTAGGGGACGGCAGGAAAGCGAATCATCTGGGTAGACTCTTTGGAGTTCGCAATCGATAGTTAGGAGGCGCCATGGGGCGCAATAACAAGCATAAGCGTGGAGCTCGCAATAAGCGCGGGCCGGTGCGCAGCGAACGCCGTCCGAGCCTGACCGGGCGCGTGCAGCTCCATGAGCACAGTGCCTATGTCATAACCGAGAATGGCGACTACAAGGTCATGGGTCGCGGCAAGCGTGAGATCATGGACGGCGATACCGTTGCCGTGAGCATTAAGAACAGCCCGCACGGTGAGCGGCGCGCCGTGATCGAAGGCGTGGTTGAGCGCGCAGCCATAAGCGTGGTGGGTACGTACCAGACCGCCGGTCCGCTCGGTGTGATCGAGCCGCTCGATTCGCGCTTGAAGGCTGACTTCTTCATTTTGCCCGAGGATACCTCGGCGGATCGTCTGGGTGTCCACCCGGGTGATGCCGTTGTCGCGCGCATTTTGACCTACCCGACGCGCCTGGAATCGGGCACTGTGACGATCGAACGCCGCATTGGCGGAGATGACGCGCCCGATTTGGGCGTTCAATATGTGATGGCGCGTTACGGCTATACCGATAGCTATCCCGAGGCCGCGCTGGACGAGGCCGAGGGGCTTTCGCTCGATGTGTCCGCGGCGCTTAAGGACCCGCTCCGCCGCGATCTGCGCGACCGCTTTGTCATCACGATCGACCCAGTCGACGCGCGCGACTTTGACGACGCCATTTCGCTGGAGCGCACGCCCGAGGGTGGCTACAAGCTAGGTGTGCATATCGCCGACGTTTCACACTATGTGGCTTGGGACGGGCATATCGATCTTGAGGCTCGTCATCGTACGACATCGGTGTATCTGGCCGATCGCGTGCTTCCCATGCTGCCCGAACGCCTGTCCTGTGACCTGTGCTCGCTTCGCCCTGACGAGGACCGTCTTGCGTTTACCGTCGATATCGAGCTCGATGCGCAGGGTCGCGTGCGGCATTACGATCCGTACCCCAGCGTGATTCGCTCGCGTGTGCGTATGGACTATGACGGCGCCGAGGCGCTGCTGGTGCGTGCCGGCGCGGTTGAGTATTCGGTGCTGGAGGGTGCGGCCGAGGATGTTGCGGCTGCCGAGACCTCGCGCGAGGAAGCGCTTGAGCGCGGTCTTGCGTGCGAGGAGGCCGCCCGCGGCTACAACGTCGACCTCGGCGATTTCCTTGTCGCCGCCAACGAACTCGCCGAACTCCGCCGTCGTATCCGTCGCGCCCGCGGCTCAGTCGATTTTGACACGGCCGAGATTCGCGCTCTGTTGGGTGAGGACGGAGTACCCGTGCAGATTGTGGCGCGTGAGCGTTCGTGTGCCACGTCGCTTATCGAGGAAGCCATGCTGCTCGCCAACGAGTGCGTTGCAGAGTGGCTGGCAGACCGTGATATCGAGGCCTGCTATCGCGTGCATGAGGATCCGAGCCCCGATAGCCTGCACGGTGCCGCCGTTGCGCTGGCGCAGCTAGGCATCATCGACGATCGCCGTGCTGCCGGAATTGCCCTGGGGAGTCCCGATGAGCTGCAGGCTGCAGTCGATGCTGCCGCCGGTACGGCCAACGCACCGCTCGTCAACACGCTGCTTCTGCGCAGCATGCAGCGCGCGCTGTACAAGCCGCGCAACGAGGGCCACTTTGCGCTCGCCGCGCCGTGCTACTGTCACTTCACGAGTCCCATCCGTCGCTACCCCGATCTGGTGGTGCACCGCGTACTCAAGCTGCAGTTGGCCTATGAGCAGCTGGGCGGCAAGGACGCCCTGGTCCGTACGCCGCGCCTGATCGGCAAGGGGCGCGAGTCACTGCCGCGCATTCTGCCGCAGATCTGCCGCGCATGCAGCGATGCCGAGCGCGCGGCAGATGCCGCCAGCCATGCGACGCAAAAGATCAAGATTGCCCAGTACTATGAGGACCGTCTGGGCGAGCGCTATGCCGGAACCGTCTCGTGGGTTAGCAGCATGGGCCTCTTTGTGCGCTTGGACCTAACGCAGGTCGAAGGCTTGGTTTCGATCAAGAGTCTGGGCAACGAGTGGTTCGAGTTCGACGAGGACGCGCTCACGCTCACAGGTGCCGACACGGGCACTCGTTACGAGCTGGGGCAGCGCGTGATTATCGAGGTCTCGCGCGTCAATACCACGCGTGGGCACTTGGACTTTAAGCTTATCCATTAGCCAAATCCTGACTCATGGTGGGGGAGCGGAGGGCGGCCTTTCGGGACCGCCCTTCGCATTTGAATCGTGGCTACCTTGCCGTCTGCTCGGCCGCCCGCTTACCTGCTATTTGAGAGGTAAAACCTACCAAAATAAACCTGTCTCTTTTGGCAGGTTTACAAGAAAGCGGGGATGAGATGGCGACGGTGTACGGTTATGCGCGGGTGAGTTCGCGCGATCAGAATCTTAATCGGCAGCTGGATGCGCTGGGCGCCTATGGCGTGGGCTCGGCGAATATTTATGCCGACCATGCGAGCGGCAAGGACTTCGATCGACCGCGTTATCGCGAGCTGCTGCACGTCCTGGGAGACGGGGACGTGCTGGTGGTGCTTTCTATCGACCGACTTGGCCGTAATTACTCCGAGATTCTTGAGGAATGGCGACGCATTACCAAGGTGCTCGGGGTTGCCATTGTGGTGTTGGATATGCCATTGCTTGACACGCGCGCCAGGGCCAGCGGCGCGCCGGATGTGACTAACACCCTGATTGCTGATATTGTGCTGCAGCTGCTGAGCTACGTGGCGCAGGTGGAGCGCGAGAATATCCATCGGCGCCAGGCGGAGGGGATTGCAGCGGCGCGGGCGCGAGGGGTCCGTTTCGGTCGACCTCGCAAGCCATGCCCTCCTCAGTTTGAGCTGGTGCGCGATAGCTATGAGGCGGGCGATATTACCCGCAGCCAGGCAGCAAAGTGCCTGGGCGTGTGCGTGGGGACGTTCGATCGCTGGATGCGCGAGGCGGGGTAGGGTTTTGCGTCGCTTTGTCGCTTCCTGTTGCGATTCAAATATTGATACGGTGACGATGTCATTTGGGGCTACACTCGCTGATATTCAAAAAAAGGAGGTTGGCCCTTGGCGCGCATAAAACAAATAATCGGATGGACCGCGATCGTTCTGTTCGCTGCAACGCTGGCGGGTATCTGGGTGCTGACGGAGCAAGACGCGGCGGAGACGTCGTTGCTGAGCGAGTCTACCGCGCGTGTGGTGGAGGGCCAGGCTACGGGCGTTCAGGCTGTCGATGCCACGGGTGAAGCTCAGGCGGAGAACGGAATGACCGGGGGCACCGATTCGGCTGCCTCGAATGTCCGGTCTGGCCGACTTGCTTCCATTCGCATGTGGGTGGGCACGAACGTCCGTCGCGTTGCCCATACCGTAGAATTTTTCTTCGTCGGGTTGTTCGCCTCGGTGGTCGTGGTTTGCCTTTCCAGGCGTCCGTGGAGCGTATGCTCCCGTTGCGTGCCCGTATTGCTCTTTTGCGCCGCCTGCTCCGTTGGCGATCAGGTGCATAAGATCTTTGTTCCCGGCAGGCATTTCGACGTTATCGATTTAGGATTCGATGCTGCGGGCTATGTCACCGCCATGCTGTTGGTATTGCTGGCAGCGGCGTTGGTGCGCCATGCGACTCGGCCGATCGGCGCCCATGCGAGGCGCTAGCCGGTAACAAACCCGTTTCTGATAATGCAACCTCTTTGAATTATTTTGTGTCGCGCGTATTTCCGAGCGGTCGGATTTGAGGGGCGAGCGGTAGAACGCTCGCCCTTTGTGCGCCACGATGCGGCACAATGTACCGCAAAAGCTGTTTGTATCCGGTACGAATCGTTCGTTGGTCTTTAATTCTTCTCAACGGAGGTGTTTGAGATGGCAAACGGATTGCTTTTGCGGCTTCGCGAGCGTGAGCTCAGCGCGAGCCCGGCGGAACGCAATGTCATCGCATATGTAAGCGCTCATCCGCACGAGGTGGTCGGGCTGTCCGTCCGCGGTCTTGCCGATGTCACGTTCTCCTCGCCCTCGAGCATTTTGCGCTTTTGCAAGCGTTTGGGTTTTGCGGGCTACAAGGAGTTCCAGCGCGAACTGATTGCCGAGCTGGCGCTCTTAGGTGACAAGAAAGACGTAGCCCTCGAGGACATCTCCATGGATGACAGCGTCGAACGTATCGTGGGGAAGGTGATGAAAAGCAACGTGCGCACGATTGAGGCGACGGCGCGAACGCTCGATTACACCGTCTTGGAGCGATGCGCGGCCCGTCTTAAGCGGGCACGCGCGGTCAATCTGTTCGGTATTGGTGCCTCTCGTTTGGTCGCGCACGACCTGGCGCAAAAGCTCATGCGTGTCGACAAAGAGTGCCATCTGTACGACGACTGGCATGATCAGCTCTTATGTGCCAAGAACATGCATGAGGGCGATATGGCAATCGCCTTTAGCTACTCGGGCTTGACGCAAGAGGTGCTGGACTGCACCGCCGAGGCTCAACGTCACAACTGTCCCGTCGTGGCCGTTACCAAAGTAGATGGATCATCCAAGCTTGCCACCATGGCCGATGCCGTGCTCGGCGTCGCTGCGAGTGAACCCTTGGTCCGCAGCGGTGCCATGGCTTCGCGTATGGCCCAGCTTATGGTTGTCGATGCCCTGTACGCTGCTTACGTTGCCAGCGACTACGAACGGGCGACGCATGTCATTAAGCAAAACTACATCGAGAAACAGGAAAGATGAGGTGAATGAAATGCTCGATTTAACAAAATTCACGACCGAACAGCGTAATCAAAGGTCAATGGACCTCGATACGATGACATCGCTGCAAATCGTCACGACGATGAACGATGAGGATCTTCGTGCCGTCCAGTCGGTCACGAAAGTGTTGCCCCAGGTTGCCACAGCAATCGACTGGGCTGCTGAGACACTCGAGCGCGGAGGGCGCGTCTTTTACATGGGCGCAGGCACCAGCGGTCGTCTGGGCGTACTCGACGCTTCGGAGTGTCCGCCCACGTTTGGCGTGTCACCCGATCTGATTGTCGGGCTCATTGCCGGAGGCGAGACGGCGTTTATCAAGGCTGTCGAAGGTGCCGAAGACAGCGAGGAGCTTGGCGCGAGCGACCTGCGGGAGCGTGGGCTCTCGGACAAGGATCTTGTCGTTGGCCTGGCGGCAAGCGGCCGTACTCCTTATGTGGTGGGCGGACTTGTGTACGCCAAGGCAACTGGGTGCAAGACCATTGCAATTGCCTGCAACCAAGGGTCGAAGATCGGGGAGAGCGCAGATCTTGCCATTGAGCCCGTGCCCGGTCCCGAGGTGCTGACCGGCTCAACGAGGCTCAAGGCGGGAACGGTTCAAAAGCTCATTCTCAACATGATTTCGACCGGTGCCATGGTCAAGATCGGCAAGGTATACCAAAACCTGATGGTCGATGTGCAGCAGACGAACGAGAAGCTGGTGGTGCGCGGGCAGAACATCGTGATGGAGGCGACCGGCTGCACGCGCGAGCGCGCTGTTCAGGCGCTTGCAGATGCCGGCGGCCACGTAAAAACCGCTATTGTCTCGATACTGCTGGACTGCGATGCCGAGCAGGCTACGGTAGCTCTTGAGCGGGCGCGAGGCCATGTCCGTGCTGCGGTGAGTGGCCATGAGAAAAGCAATGCCGATGCCCAATAGGTGCGCGGCGCGAGCTGATATGACATCCAGACGAGATACCCAATACAAGGAGGAGTTATGACGAACAAAGAGCTGGCTCAAAAGCTGCTGGACCTTTTGGGCGGCAAAGACAACGTGCTGGCAAACGCGGCGTGCATGACGCGCCTGCGCGTGACCGTCAAAGACGCGGGCAACGTCGACACGGAGGGCATTAAGGCACTCGACGGCGTGATGGGCCTGGTCGAGGACGACACGATGCAGATCGTGCTGGGTCCGGGCAAGGTGAATAAGGTGCTCGAGGAGTTCTCCAAGCTCACTGGCCTTGCGAAAGGCGTTGCCGACGAGAGCGTGGTTGACGCTGCGGCCACAAACAAGGCCGCGCAGAAGGCCAAGTACGAGTCTAAGCCGGTTCAGGCCTTCCTCAAGAAGATTTCCAATGTCTTCGTCGCCCTGCTTCCCGGCATCATTGCGGCTGGCCTCATCAACGGTATCTGCAACGTCATTAACGTCTCGACGGCAGGCGCGCTTGCAGGCGAGTGGTGGTACCAGGGCATTCGTTCCATGGGCTGGGCCCTGTTTGCCTATCTGCCCATCTTGGTGGGCTATAACGCGGCACGTGAGTTTGGTGGCTCCGCTGCGCTGGGCGGCATCGCCGGCATGATGTGTATCGCCAACAGTGCCATGCCCCTGCTTGCGCCTGGCGCGGCTGATCCTGCCACTGCCATTCTGCTGCCGCTCACCAGTGCGCAGTACAACCCCGCAGCGGGCGGCATGATCGCGGCTCTCATCGCTGGCGCATTTTTTGCTTGGATGGAGCGTCAGATTCGCAAGGTTATGCCCAACGCACTCGACACGTTCTTGTCTCCGCTACTGGTGCTCATCATCGGCGCCTTTGCTCTGATGCTCGTCATCCAGCCGGTTGGCGCATGGCTGACGACTGCCATCTTTAGCGTTTTGACCTTTATCTTCGAGAAGCTGGGCGTCCTGGGCGGCTATATCCTGTCGGCAGGCTTCTTGCCGCTGGTGTCCGTCGGCCTGCATCAGGCGCTCACGCCGATCCACGCTATGCTCAACGATCCCGACGGCGCTACCAAGGGTATCAATTACCTGCTTCCCATCCTTATGATGGCTGGCGGCGGCCAGGTCGGTGCCGGTTTGGCGCTGTACTTTAAGACCAAGAACGCCAAGCTCAAGAAGTACGTCGCAGAGTCCATTCCCGTTGGAATCCTGGGTGTGGGCGAGCCTCTGATGTATGCTGTTACGCTGCCGCTCGTTCGTCCGTTTGTGACGGCCTGCCTGGGTGCCGGATTTGGCGGCGCGCTCGCGGCGCTGCTTCACATCGGCACGGTTTCTCAGGGCGTTTCCGGTCTGTTTGGCCTGCTGATCGTCGTTCCTGGCCAGCAGCTCGGCTACGTTGCCGCTATGCTGCTTGCCTATGCCGCCGGCTTTGTCCTGACGTGGTTCTTCGGTGTCGACGAGCAGAAGATCAACGAGTTCTTTGGCGAGTAGTTTGATATCGCGAGCCGTGTTGCTCGGGGTTCGCGGCGCGCGGCAGATTTCTTGATGTTATGGTTGTGCCGGCGGGGCTAGCTGCTCCGCCGGCCTTTTTTAAAGGAGCGTTGAAGCGTGAAAACGGGTATTTCGATTTATCTTTCCAGCCCTCTGCAGGATATTGAGCGGACGATTGAACATGGTGCCGCGGCGGGTGCGCGCTATGCGTTCACCTCGCTGCATATTCCCGAGGATGGGGGAGTGGCGTATGCCGATAAGGTCCGTCATGTGCTGTCGCTGCTTTCCGCCCGCGGCATTGCGCTCATTGCCGATGTGGGGCCTCGCACGTGCGATTTGCTCGGGCTTGAGCGCATCGAGGACCTGCGCGATCTGGGGTTGGAATACCTTCGTTTGGACTATGGCTTTAGCGCCCAGCGGGTCGCGGAGCTGTCCGGTGTATTTCACATTGTGGTCAATGCATCGACGGTGAGTTCTGATGAAATCGCATCGTGGCGTGAGGCTGGTGCCGATGTGACTCGTTTTGCCGCCTGCCACAATTTTTACCCCAAGCCTTATACCGGTTTAGCTCTGGAGGACATTGCTCGGGTGAATCTTCGTCTTGCGGCGCTTGGATTCGAAATCATGGCTTTTGTGCCGGGTGATGCTAACGTTCGCGGGCCGGTATTCGAGGGACTGCCGACGGTCGAGGCGCAGCGCGGTCGCGCGTCAAAGGTTGCTCTCAATATGCTTGAGCTTGCACATGGCGCCGATTGCGACATTGTGTTGGTCGGCGACCCCGATCTATCCGATGCGGGCTGGGCGCAGTTTGCTCAAGTTTCCGCCGGATACGTGGACCTGCAATGCGAGCTTGAGCCCGGTTATGCCTATGCGCGCGGGCAGATTCATCACGACCGGCCCGACTCGAGCGTCTTCATCTTTAGGTCTCAGGAGTCACGTACGACGCTTAAGCCGGATTCCGTGCCGACGGATGCCGGAGCCGGCCTGCCGCGAAAGGCGGGGTCGATCGCTGTGAGCAATAGCGGATATGGGCGCTACGAAGGCGAGCTTGAGATTGCGCGGGTCGATCTTCCCGGTGACGAGCGCATGAACGTTGCGGGCCATATCACGCCCGAGGCAATGGAGCTACTGCCGTTCATCAAACGCGGATTCGGGGTACGGTTCGTTTAGCGTGTGACCCGTGGGCTACAATTGGCCCATCATACGAAGGCGCCTCGTGTGGCGTGTGCTCGCGTTGGCCGATCTATATTCGGAGGATTCCCATGACCGTACTGCTTGTTGAATATCCCAAGTGCTCGACCTGTAAGAAGGCCAAGGCATGGCTGGACGAACATGGGGTAGAGTATATCGATCGCGATATCGTTTTGGACAATCCCACGGCTGATGAGCTTGCGACCTGGATTGCTCGTTCGGGGCTGCCGGTGCGGCGCTTCTTTAATTCGTCGGGCATGAAATATCGAGAGCTGGGCCTGAAGGCGCGTCTGGATGCGGGCATGACGGATCGGGAGTGCTACGAGCTGCTGGCGACCGACGGCATGCTGGTCAAGCGTCCGCTGCTGGTGGGCGACGACTTTGCGATTCCCGGCTTTAGGGAAGCGGCTTGGGCCGAGGCGTTGCTGTAGCGGCTGCGGAAAGTGCGACCCGGAATTCGCTTCCAGAATGGGATGCACTTTCCCAAAGTGGCCGGTTGCGGAAAGCACGTCCCATTCTGAGCTTCGATTGCGGGACACGGTTTCCGGTTGAGGGCTCGACGGGAAAGTAGGGACCAGTTTGAGCTTGAAATCTGGGACGCACTTTCCGCCGGCGGGCCTGCCCCAGTCAGTCCGCCAGCTGTGCCCATTCGTGCGGATCGTAGACCTTTACGTGTTTGTTGGGCTTGCCGCTCCAGTACTCCTCGTCCATAAAGGGCAGATATGCCTGAACGCCGGGGCAGATAAAGGGAATCCGCTGCTGTTGCAGTCGCTCGCGCTGGCGCTGCTCCAGGTGCGCCTCGGATATGACGGTCGGCATACCGGACAACTCGACGAGGCTTGCCTGGATTCGCTTAAGGTCGGGGAGTCCCGCGTGCCATGACATCCGCATGATCAAAAAGGATGCATGGCGGTATTTTGCCTGCACCACAGTAATGGCGGGGCGTAACGTGGGGTGAATTTTGTCCCGTTCGGGCCAAAGGTCGGCAGTGATCTCGAGGCCCAGGGTCTCCCATAGGTAATCAAGCTCTTCGTCCATGGTGCCTCGATATCTACGCGATCATTGATACTTCGATTGTGTTGCCTGGTGCTATCGTTTTCACGGTAGAATCTGCCAACGGTTGACGGCTACCGCTCACGGCGTTTTGCCCTTCGTGTACAGCGGTTGGCTTCACAGGTCCTTCACGGGTTGGACTAAATTAGGCCAATTTGACTGAATTTCAAAAAAGTCAAAATTGGGGCTTGCGTCACGGCGAGACTTCCCGTATATTTCTTTCTTGCGCAAAGGCACAGCCGAGCGCAGCGATGCAGTCATTGGGATGTCGTCTAATGGCAGGACAGCGGATTCTGGTTCCGTCAATGGGGGTTCGACTCCCTCCATCCCAGCCATTGCATTTGCTACATATGGCCCGTTCGTCTAGCGGTTTAGGACGCCGCCCTCTCAAGGCGGAGATCACCAGTTCGAATCTGGTACGGGCTACCAAAATTGAACGCCCGGGCCTCGTAAGAGACCCGGGTTTTGTGTATTGACCGTATATACGGCGCCTGCCGTGTTTCGCTCAGATCGAGGAGTAGCCATGGATCTGCCCATCAGCTTGCAAGACATCACGTATGCCGAGAACTATCTGGCGCAGGGCGACCTGGCTACGGCGACGCCGCTGCTGGAGCGTCTGGTGGAGCTCGCCGAGGAGTATATTGATGCTGAGTGCAAGACGGAGGAGAAGCGTCAATACTTTAGCTTCGATAGCAAGTTTGAGCGCTTGGCCTATCGCCGCGTGGAGAAGGATCCGCGCGAGCTCGTGCAGGTCGAGGTGCCGTTTGACCGCCTGTACTCTGACATGGCGTTTGCCTACATTCGCCAGCAGGATTATGTAAGCGCTCGTAATGCCCTGATGCAGGCTGTGCGTTGGGACCCCATGAACTGCAACTATCGCTTGGATTTGGCCGAGCTGTTCCGTGCACTCGAGGACAAGCAGGAATGGGCATCGCTCTCGTTCTCGGTGCTGGAGCGTGCAAGCGATGGCAAGTGCGCCGCCCGCGCTTACGCCAATCTAGGTCAGTACTTCTTGGAGCCCGAGACCGAGAACGTTTCGGCTGCCGTGGGCTGCGCGCGTCTGGCGCTGCGCCTGGCGCCCAACGATGCGCATACGACGCGCCTGCTCAACAAGATCCATACCACCTATCCGGATGCCGCTGATGAGAGCGACGACCACGTGATGGGTGAATTGGCCCTGCAAGGCGTGCCGACCTCGCCTTCGGCCGAGATTGCCATCTGCCTGATTATGTGCGCGACCGATGCTGCAAGCGACGGCGACAAGCAGGAGGCGACGCGCCTGACGGTACGTGCTCGCGACTTGGTGGGCGAGGAGGCCTGCGCGGCGATTATCAAACTGGTGCGCGAGAGCGATGCCGAGCTCAATGCCGAGCGCAAGGCAAAGCGCGAGACTGCGGGCTCAAACGCCGACGGCGCCAAGGAGGCCGGCGATGCCCAGTAAGCGCGAGCGCAAACTCATTTCCAAGAATCGCTCGGCACATCACGAGTACTTTATCGATGAGACATTTGAGTGCGGTATTGAACTGAGTGGCACCGAGGTCAAGTCGATTCGCGAGCGCGCCTGCCAGATCACCGATACCTTCGCGCTGATCCGCGGCGGGGAGTGCTGGCTCGTCGGCCTGCATATCCACCCTTATAGCCATGGTGGCGTGTGGAATCGCGATCCCGACCGTCGGCGCCGTCTGCTGCTGCACCGCAAGGAGATCGACTTTCTTGACGGCAAACTTCGCAACCGTGGTTATGCGCTGGTTCCGTTGGAACTCTACTTTAATACCGACGGCCGCGTAAAGCTGCTGCTGGGTCTGGGTCGCGGCAAGAAGCTCTACGACAAGCGCGAGGACATGGCCAAGCGTGATGTCCAACGCGAGATCGACCGCGCCCTTAAGGAACGCAACCGCTAGGCACTCTGTATAAGTTGCGGTGGAATACGGACTGTTTTGCCTATTTGAGGGGCTATTCAGTCCCTATTTCACCGCAACTGCGGGCGTCTCATCTTTCTTACTGTTCTGACACATATGTCTCAAAGGCGGCGTCCGTAATGGGTGCCGCCTTTTTTGTGGGTACATACATTCATGAGGTTCCAACCCGAGCTAGGGGAGTGATCGTTATGGACAAAACTGCGTTCTTTACCATGCCGAGCGGTCTGTACGTGGTGAGCGCTGCGGCAGACGGGCTGCGCGCCGGCTGCGTCATCAATACTGCGGTGCAGGTGACGTCCATGCCGCCGCGTATTTCGGTTGCCGTGAACAAGGACAATGTCACCTCGGGCGTCATCGCATCGGCCAAAGCGTTCGCGCTGACCGTGATCGATCAGACCGCCGACATGCTCTACATCGGTAACTTTGGGTTCCGCACCAGCAGCGATTATGACAAGTTTGCCAAATACGAGACCCGCGAGACGGCTCTGGGCATGCCCTATGTGCCCGAGCACGCGGCGGCCCTGTTTAGCTGCCGTTTGATCGACACTGTGGATGTGGGCACGCATCTGCTGTTTATTGGCGAGGTCGAGGATGCCGAGCGCCTGAGCGACGAGACGCCGCTGACGTACGACTACTATCACAAGGTGCTAAAGGGCAAGACGCCGCCCAAAGCCTCGTCGTATCAAGGCTAGAAATGTTCTAAAAATACTTGCATTATATTATTGAGAATATATACTAATAAGTAAGTACACCAGCAGTCACGTTCGAGAGGAGAATATCATGGCTGAGGAGAAGAAGACGTATAAGTTCGTGTGCACCGTTTGCGGTTATGAGGTTGAGGTCGACACGCCCGAGCTGCCCGAGGACTACGTGTGCCCGGTCTGTGGCGTTGGTCCCGATCAGTTTGAGCTCGTCGAGGAGTAACTCGCAGGCACACGGCGAAAGCCGAACATAGCTCTGTCCAAGGGTCCCGGTCGAATTCTCGGCCGGGACCCTTTTGATTTATCTGACGGTTTAAAACGGCCTTACGTGTTACAGATTGAGACGTTATATCTGGACAGCCACGCTATCCCAATTACATCCCCGTTAGCAGCACGATGTCGAGAATCGTCACGATGACGCCGATCCCTACGAGCAGCGCGTTGAGCGGGCGCGAGTTGGCGTATTTGCCCATAACGCGGGGCGAACTGGTGAGTCGTATGAGCACAAAGACCGTAATCGGCAACTGAAGCGACAGCAGCGCCTGACTCCAGATGAGACCTTCAAAAGGATTTGGGATGACCAGACACGCCGCCACTGCGCCGGCGAAACAGGCCGCCACCCCGATCGAGGAATGTCGGTCGTGGATGTCGTATTCCTCGTCGAACATGCCCGCGGTGATGGTTCCCGCCGCCATGCCCGCTGTCACGCTGCTCGATAGTCCCGCGAACAGCAGCGCTACCGCAAAGATGGTCGAGCTCGCCGGGCCCAAGATGGGGGAGAGCGTGGCCGCTGCGACGGCGAGGTCGTCTACGACAATGCCGTGCGCAAAGAAGGTCGTTGCGGCCAGGATGACCATGGCCGAGTTGATTGCCCAGCCCACGCCCATCGAAAAGAGCGTGTCGAAGAGCTCATAGCGCAGACGCTCTTCGATAACCTGCTCGCCTTGGCCTTCGAAGTGCATGGATTGGATGACCTCGGAGTGCAGGAAGAGGTTGTGTGGCATAACGACCGCACCCAGGACACTCACGATAATCGCGGCCGAGCCGGTGGGCATACTGGGTGTGATCCAGCTTGCGGCGGCCTGCGGCCAGTCGACCTTGACCAGCGTGAGCTCGGCCAAAAACGAGAGTCCTACCACGCCTACGAAGGCGATGATCCAGCGTTCGGCGCGTTTGTAGGAGCTTGTCATGAGCATCGCCATCGATACTGCCGCCACGATGACACAGCCCGCGCGCACGGGCAGGCCAAAGAGCATTTGAAGCGCGATTGCACCGCCCAGGACTTCAGCCATGGCGGTGGCGATGGTCGCGAGATAGGCGCTGGCGAGTACCGCGCGTCCCACGATGCGGGGGAGGTAGCGTGTCGTGGCCTCGGCAAGACAGGTGCCCGTGGCGATGCCCAGGTGCGCCGCGTTGTGCTGCAACGCGATGAGCATAATCGTGGACAGCGTGACGATCCACAGCAGCGCGTAGCCAAACTGCGAGCCCGCGGCCATATTGGAGGCCCAGTTGCCCGGGTCGATAAAGCCGACGGTCACGAGTAGCCCGGGGCCGATGTGCCGGGCGATATCCAGACCTCCGTGGCCTCCGGTGCGGTGCGAGCCAAAGTGTTGTTTGAGATGGTTGAGCATGGTGCGCTCCTGCGTGCCGTTTGTTTGACGCCGCAAAGGATACCTGTTTTAGGCTAAAAAGTTAACCAAGACTAACAAAATTGTTGTATTTGGATAGGCTGGTGAAAGGGGATTGCCGAAATGTCTTGATCTGTAACAACTAGGGATGGAAATTGGGTATAGGTGTTACAGATCAAGACAGGAAGAAATGGTCCTATGGAAAATCTCGATCTGTAACAGTTAGCTGCAAAAACCGGCCCTTCGTGTTACAGATCGAGACAAGCCAAAACTGTCCTGCAGAAAATCTCAACCTGTAACATCTAAGCGCCAAAATCGGCTCCTCCTGTTACAGATTGAGATGTTTGAAGCGGTGAGTTTACAGGTCGAACTTGGGCCCTTGTTGCCGTCCTTGAGGTCGGCGGTGTCCACTCGTAGGGCGTGCGTTACGCGATTGTTTCGAAACGGGCGGGAAACACAACGGGCCGGCGATGCACCTAGTATGCCTAGTCAACTGACTGTCTAACACCTAGGGGAGGATCGCGATGCAGGCAGATTCCGCTCAGCAGCAGGGCCTTTATCGCCCCGAATTCGACCACGATGCATGTGGCATCGGCGCGCTTGCCGATATCAACGGCGAGCGCCATCACCAGATTCTGGACGACGCGCTGTCCATTCTGGTCAACTTGGAGCACCGCGGCGGTACGGGACTCGAGAAGAACACCGGCGACGGCGCCGGCATCCTGTTCCAGGTTCCGCATCATTTTTTCCGCAAAGAGGCTCAAAAGTGCGGCCAGATTCTGCCGGCAGAGGGCGACTATGGCGTGGCCATGCTGTTCTTCCCGCAGGACGACAAGGGCGTAGAGGATGCCCGCCGCGTGTTTGAGGAGGGCTGCGCCGAGGCCGGCGTGCCGCTGCTCTTTTGGCGCGAGGTGCCGGTCGACCCGCACGACCTGGGCGAGACAGCCCGCGCCTGCATGCCCACCATCTTGCAGGCTTTCCTGGGCCGTCCGGACGACACGCCCGCCGGCGACGCCTTCGAGCGCCGCCTGTACGTGTGCCGCCGCACCATCGAGAAGAAGGCTGACGCCGAGTTTGCCCTGCGCAACAAGATCTTCTATGTGTGCTCCATGAGCTCGCGCACCATCGTGTACAAGGGCATGCTGGTCGCCACACAGATGCGCCGCTTCTTCATCGACCTCAACGACGCCGCCGTCAAGACGGCCGTGGCGCTCGTACACTCGCGCTACTCCACCAACACCACGCCCAGTTGGGAGCGTGCGCACCCCAACCGCTTTATCATCCACAACGGCGAGATCAACACCCTCAAGGGCAACGTCAACTGGATTCGCGCCCGCGAACCCAACCTGTACAGCCCCGTGCTGCAGCACGATCTTGAGCGTGTGATGCCCATCATCAACCGCGAGGGCTCCGACTCTGCAATTTTGGACAATGTGCTCGAGTTTTTGGTCATGAACGGTCGCCCGCTCACGCGCGCCGCATCCATGCTGTTGCCCGAGCCGTGGGACCACAACGACAGCCTGAGCGAGGAACGTCGCGCCTACGACGCCTACCAGTCCATGCTCATGGAGCCCTGGGACGGCCCGGCCGCCATCGCCTTTACCGACGGTCGCACGCTGGGTGCCGCCCTCGACCGTAACGGCCTGCGCCCGGCTCGCTACTACGTGACGCGCGACGGCCGCTTTATGCTGGCGAGCGAGGTGGGCACCATCGAGGTGCGCCCCGAGAACATCCTGACGAGCGGCTGTCTGGGGCCGGGTCAGATGCTCGAGGTCGACTTTGCCCGCGGGCGCGTCATCTACAACGACGAGCTGCGCGCCCGCTATGCCAAGGAAAAGCCCTATCGCGACTGGATCGCCGAGGAGACGCTGACCGTCGACGCACTCGACAAGCCCGCCGCGCCCGCGTCCGCCGAGGATGCCGAGGTGCCCGCCGCCGTGCGCATGGCCAAGCTCGGGTATCACTGGGATGATGTTGACGAGGTCGTGCGTCCCATGGCCCAGCAGGGCAAGGCGCCGCTCGCCTCGATGGGTATCGATGCGCCGCTGGCCTGCCTGTCCAAGAAGACGCGTTCGTTCTTTGACTACTTCTATCAGCTGTTCGCTCAGGTCACGAATCCGCCCATCGACGCTCTTCGCGAGCATATGGTCACCTCGACCACGCTCTACCTGGGCAACCACGGCAACCTGCTCGAGGACTCCCGTACGGCCTGTCAGCTGGTGCGCCTGGAGCGTCCGCTGCTGAGCGAGGAGGAGTTCGAGCGTATCTGCGCCATCGACCGCGTGGGCTTTAAGACCCGCCGTTTCCGTGCCGTCTACCGCCGCGATGCCGGCGAGGGTGCGCTGCAGGCTGCGCTCAAGCAGCTTGCAGAGGACGTTGAGGCCGCGGTCCGCGACGGCGTGAACATCGTGGTGTTGAGCGATCGTGCCGCTGCGGGCGAGGTGCCCGTACCGTCACTGCTCGCCGTGGGCTGCGTGCACAACCACCTGATCCGCGCCGGCGTGCGTACCTTTGCCGACATCGTGGTGGAGTGCGGCGACGCTGTATCCCCGCACGACTTTGCGGCACTGGTGGGCTACTCCGCGAGCGGCATCTATCCGTACAACGCACATGCGTGCATCCGCGACCTGGCGGCACGCGGCGACCTGGACGTGACGGCCGAGCAGGGCATCGCCAACTACAACAAGGCTGCGACCGCCGGCATCGTCTCCATCATGTCTAAGATGGGCATCTCCACGGTGCAGAGCTACCACTCTGCGCAGATCTTCGAGGCCGTGGGCTTCACTCCGGAGTTCGTCAACGCGTACTTCGCCGGCACGGTGAGCCGTGTGGGCGGTATGGGTGTCGAGGACGTCGAGCGCGAGCAGAATGAGCGCTACGACGCCGCGCTCGCTATCCTTAAGAGCCCGGCTCCCGATCAGCTGCCCACGCTGGGTCTGACCAAGTGGCGCCCGCTCGGCGGTGAGGATCACCTTATCGACCCGCAGACCGTCTACCTGCTGCAGACCGCCTGCCGCGAGGACAGCTACGACACCTTTAAGGAGTACAGCGCCCGCCTGCACCGCACCTGCCGTGCCGTGCGTCTGCGCGACCTGCTGGACTTTAATGCCAACGGTCGCACGCCGGTTTCGCTCGACGAGGTGGAGCCCGCGCTCAACATCGTCCGCCGCTTTAACACCGGCGCCATGTCGTACGGTTCCATCAGCAAAGAGGCACACGAGTGCATGGCCATCGCCATGAACCGCCTGCACGGTCGTTCCAACTCGGGCGAGGGCGGCGAGGATCCGCGTCGCGAGACCCCGCTGGCCAACGGTGACTCCAAGAATTCCGCCATCAAGCAGGTGGCAAGCGCGCGCTTTGGCGTGACGAGCCGCTACCTGTGCAGCGCCTTCGAGATTCAGATCAAGATGGCCCAGGGCGCCAAGCCCGGTGAGGGCGGTCACCTGCCCGGCAAGAAGGTCTACCCCTGGATTGCCGAGGTCCGTCAGTCCACGCCCGGCATCGGCCTGATTTCGCCTCCGCCGCACCACGACATCTACTCCATCGAGGACTTGGCAGAGCTTATCTTCGATCTTAAGAACGCCAACCCCGGCGCGCGCGTGTCGGTCAAGCTGGTCAGCGAGGCCGGCGTCGGCACCATCGCCACCGGCGTGGCCAAGGGCGCTGCCGACAAGATTTTGATCAGCGGCCACAACGGCGGCTCCGGTGCCGCGGCGCGCGATTCGATCTGGCACGCCGGCCTGCCGCTGGAGCTTGGCCTTGCCGAGGCTCAGCAGACGCTGCTGCAAAACGGCCTGCGCTCGCGCGTGGTGCTCGAGGCCGACGGCAAGCTCATGGACGGTACCGATGTCGCCGTCGCCTGCCTGCTGGGTGCCGAGGAGTTTGGCTTTGCGACCATGCCGCTCATCTCCATGGGTTGCCTCATGCAGCGCGACTGCCAGCAGGACACCTGCCCGGCCGGCATCGCGACGCAAAACTGCCGCCTGCGTCATGGCTTCCGCGGTAAGCCCGAGCACGTCGAGCATTTTATGCTCTTTGTTGCCGAGCAGCTGCGCGAGGTCATGGCGAGCCTGGGCTTCCGTACCGTCGACGATATGGTCGGCCATCCCGAGTGCTTACGCCAGATCGAGGTCCCGGGCAACCGCAAGGCCAACCTGCTCGATTTGTCGCCCGTTCTGGCGAGCGCGACCTGCGAGTTCGGTGCTCACATTCCGGGCGCCGACGGTCGTCACTTCCTGCCCCAGATGGCTGCCGACAGCGAGCTCGACAAGACGCTCGACTCCACGTTGTTTGTGCCCTATACGGCCGATGCCCGTGCGCACCTGCGCCCGATTCGCTTCCGCGCCGATATCGCCAACGTCAACCGCTGCGTGGGCACCATCTTGGGCAACGCGGTGACCAAGGCGCATCCCGAGGGCCTGCCCGCCGGCTCCATCACCATCGATTGCGATGGTTCGGCTGGTCAGAGCTTTGGCGCCTTCCTGCCGCGCGGCATTACGCTCAACGTGTGCGGCGACGCCAACGACTACTTTGGCAAGGGCCTTTCGGGCGGCGAGGTGTCGGTGCGCCCCAACCCGCATGCGACCTACAAGTTCGACGAGAACATCATCGTGGGCAATGTTGCGTTCTTTGGCGCCACGAGCGGTCGCGGTTTCATTAACGGCTTGGCCGGCCAGCGCTTTGGCGTACGCAACTCCGGTGCCACCGTGGTGGTCGAGGGCTGCGGCAACCATGGCTGCGAGTACATGACGGGAGGTCTGGCGCTCATCCTGGGCGAGGTCGGGCAGAACTTCGCCGCCGGCATGACGGGCGGCGTGGCTTACGTCTTTGACCAGTACGGCACGCTCGATGCCCGTGTGAACCACGAGAGCGTTGAGCTTAAAGCCCCGACGGCCGGTGAGCTTGCGCAGATTCGTGCGCTCATCCAGGAGCACGTGGACGCGACGCAGAGCCCGCGCGGCATTAAGCTGCTCTACAGCTTTGAGACGATGAGCAAGCACTTTGTGAAGGTCATTCCAACCGAGTACGAGCGCGTGCTGGCGATTGTCGCCGCCGCCGAGGCCGTGGGCAAGACGCATGCGCAGGCCGAGGAGCTGGCGTTTGACATTGTGACCGGCCGCGCGAGTGCCGCGGATGTCGCTCGCTTTGATGTGTCGGGTGGTGTCGCTGGCGCTGCGCCCGCCACCGCCAGCTCTGTTGCTTCGACCAAGAAGGAGGCGTAAGTGCCATGGGTAAGCCCGGTGCTTTTCTTGATATCGATCGCGTGACCCACGAGCTTCGCCCCGTGGAGGAGCGCAGCCGCGATTTCGATCCGCTGTACGTGGAGCTCGACGACGATGCGCGCCGTGCCCAGGCGAGCCGCTGCATGATGTGCGGTGTGGCGTTTTGTCAGATGGGCGCGAGCTTTGGCAAGGCACGCCCGAGCGGCTGCCCGCTGCACAACCTGATTCCCGAGTGGAACGAGCTGGTGTACCGCGGCCGCTGGGATGAGGCTGCCGAGCGCCTGTCGCTCACCTCGCCCATGCCCGAGTTTACGAGTCGCGTGTGCCCGGCGTTGTGCGAGGCCGCGTGCAACCTGGGTTCGGTCGATGGCCAACCCACGACGATCCATGACAACGAGCGTGCGATCAGCGACCATGAGTGGGCAAATGGTGGTCCGCGCCGCTTTGAGCCGGCAGGGGAGGATGCGCCCACGGTCGCTGTGATTGGCTCTGGCCCGGCTGGCCTGGTGGCTGCATGGGAGCTTGCACGTCGCGGTGCCCGTGTGACGGTATTTGAGCGTGACGACCGCCCGGGCGGCCTGCTCATGTACGGCATTCCCAACATGAAGCTTGAGAAGTCCGTTGTCGAGCGTCGCGTGGCACTTATGCGCGAGCTGGGCATTGTGTTCGAGCTGGGTGCTGACGTTACGAACCCTGCGGTGGCGGCCAAGCTCAATGGCTTTGACGCCGTTGTGGTGGCTGCCGGTGCTCGCGCCCCGCGTGGACTGGCTGCTGAGAATATTGACGCACCCGGCGTGGTGTATGCCGTGGACTACCTGACGGCCTCGACCGTCTCGGTGCTCGATGGCGGCGAGCCTGTCGTCGATGCACGCGGCCTGGACGTCGTAGTCATTGGCGGCGGCGATACCGGTAACGACTGCGTGGGCACCGCGGTACGTCAGGGTGCGCGCAGCGTGCGCCAGTTTGAGTTCTTGCCGGCGGCGCCTGATGCGCGCGCGGCGAGCAACCCCTGGCCGCAGTGGCCCAACGTGAAGAAGACCGATTACGGCCAGCAGGAGGCCATCGCTGCCATGGGCGGCGAGATGCGTGCCTGGGGCGTGGATACGCTCGAGGTGCTGCTGGACAAGAAGGGTGCGGCTGCGGGTCTGCGCGTGGTCGATCTGGACTGGTCGGCGGGAAAGCCCGAGCGCATCGCGGGCTCCGAGCACGAGGTGCCGGCGCAGCTGGTGCTCATCGCCTGCGGCTTTACGGGCCCGGAGCACAGTGCGTTCGACGCCGTTGGCGTGCCCGTTGCCACTACTGCTCGTCCGCTGCCTGTGATGGCCGCTGAGGGCTCGCATCTTGCGGCGCGTGTCGACGGCGTCGCCGCGGATGCCGCGCCGGTGTATGTTGCCGGTGACGCTCGTAACGGCAGCTCGCTCGTGGTGAACGCTATGGCCGACGCCCTGGCCTGCGCTGCCGAAGTAGCCGAGGCGCTGGAGCTATAAGGCGGCTGTCCACAATTGAATCGTCAAGGGCTGTCCCCAACGGCCGGCCCAAAAGGAACGTCCCCAAGTGCCGGCAGCTGGGGACGTTCCTTATGTGCCGGCATTCGGGGACACTCCTTGCGGGTTTGCAGGCGACTTTGTCATTTGCCGACGTGCAAGTGTTCATTCGTCGACGTTTGCGACTGTGCTACTCTGCTCTTTCTGTGGTGGCTACGGGCATCTGGCTCAAAAGAGCGGGTTGGCCGTCTATGTTTACCTGCGGTTTTGTTGCGGTGCGCTCATTCGGTCAAGTGTCCCGTCAAGTGATTGGTCAGCAGTTGGTTTGCAGCCGGAGGCCTATTTTGCCCGCGCTGGTCGTGGCTGCCCACCCTCCGCGTAAGCTCAAATTGAGATCCATTAGTTTGAGGAGGATGCCGTGACTGACCACGTTTTAGACCGAGCGCATCTGGCCGAAGCCGTCGGCAACGATATTGCCGACATGGCCCATTTTTGGATGCTGCGGAAGTTTCAGTTTTTGGAGCCGGCGCGCGAGCAGTTCGAGATCATTGTCGACCCGTGGCTCGGCTATTGCACCGAGCCTTCGCAAAACGAAATCATGGCCTACAACATGGCATTTACCGATTGGCTGCTCTTTGAGCGCCCCTATCGCCATGGCAAGACGCTGCTCGAGCTGTATGTTGATGAGCCGCCGGCATCGCTTTCGCCTGCCTCGCTCAAGCGGCTCGAGCAGGTGCGCGACACACAGTATTTCTCGCGCTTTGGCATTTTGGACAAGGATCCTGCGAACGGCATGGTTGCGCTGAAGGATACGCGCACCGACCGTCGCTTTGATGTCTACGACCCGCATATCGTGCAAAAGGAGCATTGGAGCGACGGTGCGATTGCGGTGCGCCTCGCCTGCGTCGACGATGTCTGGCTGACGGCGGGGCAGCTCTACCTCTACGACATAGCGCGCCTGAGCGATACGGCGATCGACGGGCCTGGCGCCGTCCATCCGGAAGACCTGGAAGATGGCTTCGACACCTCGTGCATCAGCTTCTTTTTGCGCCTGGTCCGCGACATCATGGGCGCCCAGGGGCGCTACGTGAAGTCGCTCAATATTTATGAGCAGGAATGGGAGTAGGGGATGGGCTGTCGCAGCGCCGTCGCGTGTCTATTTGTCTCGATCTTTAACGTTTAGGGACAAAAAACCGGTCTACCTGTTACAGATCGAGACGAATGCTTGGGCGCTGCTGATTTGTCTAAATCTGTAATGTTTAGGGCCCTGGAGAACGTCTAACTGTTACAGATCGAGACGTTTGGCACCTGGTTGGGGGAATGTCTCAATCTGTAACATCTACAGGCCAAAACTCGACCTACCTGTTACAAATTGAGACAAAGGTTGGACGCGGTGTCGAAAGATCTCGATCTGTAACATCTAGCGGCCAAAAATCGGTCTTCCTGTTACAGATCAAGACATTTGTCAGCGGAGGCAACGGTGACGATGGTCCATTTGTCTGACGTGGTGGTGATGAAAGTGTCTAATACCGTTCTCAAACACAAGCATGCAGCACGCAACACCTTGGCGCGGAATAGGATGCTTGCCAGGCTCACGGAGGCGGCTGAACAAGACGTGCTGCTCGCAACGCATGACAATGCCGAGCTCATGTGGCTGCGGCGTCATGTGGGAACCGATGATATCGCGGAGCCCGAGCCGTATTTGTTCTGCTTTCAACATGATTGGGATGTACTGACGCCGGCGGAGCGAGCACTGCGTACCATCAAAGGGCTTACAGAGTTTCATCCCGATTGGGCGTTTTGGGGCTATGACGCGGCACTTTTGTGGGGTCTGGAGGTGCCGAACGATCTGCTCGGGCCGCGTTTTCTTGTTAAGACGGGTTGTTCGGTGACGTTGAGCAGCGGGTGCAGGTTGTTGCGTCCGCAGGCGGCGGGTGCACTTGAACAAGTCGATGGCGTGCGGGTGACGTCGTTTTGGCGCACGGTGGAGGATTGCTTGCTGCGTGCGCCGTTCTCCTACGGGTTGGCGATTGCCGATTCTGCACTGCGGGCGAAAGGCGTATCACGTTGGGATTTGTTCGAGCGCCTCCGTGCCGATTGTGAGGGCAGGCGAGGGTATCGCAGAGCTCAGGTGATTGCGTCGCATGCGGACGGGCTGTCCGAAAACGGCGGCGAGTCTCGTTTTCGGGCGTTCTTTATTGCATACGGTTTTCCGGTGCCAGAGTTGCAGGTGGAGTTTCGCGATCCGCTTGATCCGAGTCAAGTGTTTCGCGTCGACTATTTTTGGCGTCTCGAGGACGGGACATGTGTCATCGGCGAGCTCGATGGAAGGGGGAAGTATACCCTGCAGGATGATGGGGATCGGGAGTCGGTCGACCCGTTCGTGGCGGAGCGTCAGCGGGAGTCTCATCTGACGATGCTCGGGCACAAGGTGCTTCGGTTTACGTTTAACGAACTCAAAGACCCGGGGAAGCTGGTCGAGAAAATGAGGTTGGCGGGTATTCCGCGACGGCCCGATTTGGCTGAGGAGTGGAGACGCCAGTGGTATGGGCGCTGAGAGGTTTTGTCTCGATCTGTAACGTTTAGAAGTTGTTTGAGTTCGTAATTGTTGCAGATCGAGACAAACCGGTGAAACGTCGACCGAATGTCTCGATCTGTAACATCAAGGGGCCCAACAACCCTGTATCTGTTACAGATCGAGATATTTCCCTGGTGTCGCTGGGGTGGGACTGCAGCGTATTCCGTCCCCCACATCCCCTCTTCCCTCCGTTAACCGATATGTCTGTGGCAATCGGGCTACACTGGATAATAATGGACAAATGTTCAAGTTTTCTGAGGGGGAGGAGCTCGATATGGCGTCTGCCGATCGTTCCACGTTGTTTATCAATGCGACCGTCCTGGATGGTTCGGAGCATATGGAGCCGCAACCCGATATGGCCGTGACTGTTGAGCGCGGCGTCATCACGTGGATGGGGCCGAGTGCTGTGGCGCAGGCACCTGCAGGTGCCGAGGTCATCGACCTGGCAGGTGCGTATCTCATGCCCGGTCTCATCAATATGCATGTGCATCTGTGCGGTTCGGGCAAGCCGGTTTCGGCGGGCGATGCGGGCGCGCTGATGAAGAAGCTCGATAATCCCGTGGGGCGCGCCATCGTGCGCCATATTCTTAAGGGCAGCGCCCAACAACAACTGGCAAGCGGCGTGACCACGGTGCGCGGCGCGGGCGACCCACTGTTTGCCGACATCGCCGTTCGTAATGCCATCGACGCCGGCAAGTATCAAGGTCCTCGCCTGGTGGCGCCGGGAACGGGCGTCACGGTGCCGGGCGGCCATGGTGCGGGCTTGTTCGCCCAGGTGGCAAACAGTCCCGCCGAGGCAGCCGAACAGGTGCGCGACCTGTATGCGCGCGGTGCCGACGTCATTAAGCTGTTCGTAACGGGCGGTGTGTTCGATGCGACCGAGGTGGGCGAGCCGGGCGTGCTGCGTATGCCGGTGGAGGTTGCCGCGGCGGCGTGCAAGGCGGCGCACGATATGGGCCTTCCGGTCATGGCCCATGTCGAGAGTACCGAGGGTGTGAAGGTTGCGCTTGAGGCCGGCGTTGACACGATTGAGCACGGCGCTCCGTTGACGTCCGAGATTCTGGAGCTGTACCGTGGCGCCGCGGGCACGCAGCTCGAGGGGCGTGCGCCCAGCGTTACCTGCACGATCAGCCCGGCGCTGCCGTTTGTATTGCTCGACCCGGAAAAGACCCATTCGACCGATACACAAAAGAAGAACGGCGACATCGTGTGCTCGGGCATCATCGAGAGCGCCCGTGCCGCACTGGAAGCTGGCGTTAAGGTGGGCCTTGGCACGGACTCGAGCTGCCCGTTCGTGACGCAGTACGACATGTGGCGTGAGGTGGCCTATTTTGCCAAGTACGTGGGTGTGAGTAACGCCTTCGCGCTGCATACGGCCACGCAGGTCAATGCCGAGCTGCTGGGGCTGGGCGGCGAGACCGGCACAATCGAGTGCGGCAAGGCCGCCGATATCCTGGTGACGCGCAAGAACCCGCTCGATGACCTGTGCGCACTGCGTGAGCCGGCGTACGTGATGTGCCGTGGTGATCTGGTGCGCAAACTCAAGGTGAAGCGTATTCCCGAGGTGGACGCCGAGCTCGACACGATTATGGCCATGCCGTCCGAGGCACTGGCCGAGGAGCTCGCCCGCGACGGCGTGGCATAGGTGTGACAAAGGGACAACTCTGTTACCGCATACAAAAAGCCGAGGTCTCAACACGAGGCCTCGGCTTTTTTATCGAACAAATACTTAAGATTTGGGACAAACAAACCTGATTTATTTGTCCCGCGTGCGGGCGCTAGGAGCGGGTTTCCATCTTGGCGTGGCACTTGGGGCAGGTGACGCGGATCTTGCCTTTGCCCTTGGGGACGGAGAGCATCTGGCCGCAGTTGGGACACTTGAGGTATGCCGTGGTCTTGCGACCCTTCCACATCTTTTTGGCCGTGCGCTTGGCACGTTCAAAGTCTTCCTTGCTAGTACCGGCTGCGCGCGAGGCGTTGGCCGCTGCAGCTCCGCCGCCCAAGCTGGCTACAAACTTGCCCAAGCCGGGTACGTTTGCAGTCGCGGCGACAAAGGCCTCGTTCTCCTTGCGACGTGCGTCGATATTTTTGGACAGGCCGCGCAGCACGCCAATCACGATTACGGCGATGGCAATCCAGCTGAGCCACTGGATGCGGGCTATCGATCCGATCATCGCGATGACGATGCCGGCAAAACCCATCACGATGGTGAGTTCATCGGCGCCATTGCGACCCTTCATAAAGTCATTCATGCAAATTGCCTTTCGTTCGATATGCTGCACGCCTTTATACCCGATTTAGAGCAAGGGGGACAGGTTAATCTGCACCAATGTGGTGCAAACATACCTGTCCCCGGAATACCAAGACGGTGCAAAGAAGTCTGTCCCCAATGCCCCTATTACTTGGAGAGCTTGTCGACGACGCGTTCGATTTCGGCGAGCTTGGCGGCTTTGAGGTCTTCGTCGCCCGATTCGATTGCCGAAGTTACGCAGCCCTCGATATGCGCCTTGAGCACGTCGGCGTTGATGCGCGCAATGAGCGCCTGCGTTGCCATGAGCTGCGTGGAAATATCGACGCAGTAGCGGTCCTCCTCGACCATCCGCAAGATGCCGTCGATCTGGCCGCGTGCCGTCTTGAGCATGCGGGTCACCGATTTGTGGTCTGCCATCATGGCGGGTCCTCGTTTCTGGTCGATCTTTCGGATATCCCCGTCAGTTGCGGTGAAATACGGACCGTTTAAAGGCCTAGGGCGGCACAACAGTCCGTATTTCACCGCAACTTCTGAGGATTCAGTAGGCGGCGTCTGCTACGCGGCGGTCACGGATAGGGCGTGGAACTTCTCGCCGGCGTCCTCGACGGCGGCAGCGAGCTGCTCAGCGGTCACGGTGTCGGCGCACTCCACCTGTACGGTCTGAGTCTCATGATCGGCGTCGGCGTCGGTCACGCCGGCTATGTTGAGCAACGCCGTCTCGACGGTGGCGTCGCAGTGGCCGCACATGAGGCCGGTAGTCTTGATTGTGTAACGCATGGGTATTCCTCTCTGTTGTGTCGGCTTTCCCAGGCACCCGACCTTGACCTTCAAGCCGTCGCTCGCGTACCAAAGTACGCGTCGCTCCTCTTTCAGGTCGATCTCGGGCACCTGGAAAACCCGTTCTAAATGGACGTAATGGTGAGCCTATTTTGCCACTTTAGGCTTAAAGGTTCGCAGGCGCAGAGCATTGCTTACGACGCAGACACTCGACAGGCTCATGGCCGCGGCGCCAAACATCGGCGAGAGTTGCCAACCGGTGAGGGGGAAGAACACGCCCGCCGCCAGCGGAATGCCGATGCCGTTGTAGAACAGCGCCCAGAACAGGTCCTGCTTGATGTTGCGGATCGTGGCGCGCGACAGCTCGATGGCGCGGGCGACGTCCATGAGGTCGCTGCGCATGAGTACCACGTCGGCGCCCTCCTTGGCGATGTCGGCGCCGGTGCCGATGGCAAGGCCCACGTCGGCGCGCGCCAGGGCGGGGGAGTCGTTGATGCCGTCGCCCACCATGGCGACCTTGCCGCCCGCATCCTGCAGCTCGCGCACGTGGCGTTCCTTGTCGGCGGGGAGGACGTCGGCGATGACCTGTTCGCTGCTCAGCCCCACGCGGCGGGCGATGGCCTCGGCCGTCACGCGGTTGTCGCCGGTGAGCATGCGCACGTCGACGCCAAGCGAGCGCAGTGCGGCGATGGCCCCGGCGCTCGTCTCCTTGACCTCGTCAGCCACGGTGACGGTGCCGGCAAGCTCGCCGTTCTTGGCAAAGAACAGAGGCGTCTTGCCTTCGGCGGCAAATTGCTCGGCAAGGCCCGCGGGCACGGTAACGCCCAACTCGTTCATCAGGCGCACGTTACCAGCGGCAATGGCGTTTTGCCCTTCGCGCGCCGTAACGCCTCGTCCGGGCACGGCGGCAAAGTCCTCGACCATGCGCGCGACGATCCCGCGTGTCTCGCACTCGGCCATAATCGCCTCGGCCAGCGGGTGCTCGCTCGAGCGCTCCAGCGCGGCGGCCAGCTTGAGCAGCGCCTTTTCGCTCATGGCGGGCGAGCCGTCGGCGCGCGTGGCTACCACGATATCGGTTACGGTAGGCTTGCCGCGGGTGACCGTGCCCGTCTTATCGAGCACCACGGTGCCCACGCTGCGCAGATTCTCCAGCGCCTCGGCGCTCTTGAACAGAATGCCCATCTCGGCGCCCTTGCCGGTGCCGACCATAATGGCGACGGGCGTGGCCAGGCCCAGCGCGCACGGGCAGCTGATCACCAACACGGCCACGGCGGAGGTGAGCGCCTCGTTCACGCTACCGATCAGTGCCATCCACACCACGAAGGTCACGACCGAGATCATGAACACCACGGGCACGAACACGCCGGCGACCTTGTCGGCCATGCGGGCGATGGGTGCCTTGGTGGCGTTGGCGTCCTCGACGAGCTGGACAATCTTGGCAAGCGACGTGTCGGCGCCCACACGCGTAGCGCGGAAGGTAAACGATCCGGTGCGGTTGACGGTGGCGGCGTTAACGGTGTCGCCGGCGGTCTTCTCCACGGGGATGGACTCGCCGGTGAGCGCGCTTTCGTCCACGGCCGAGCTGCCCTCGAGCACCACGCCATCGACAGGGATGGACTCTCCGGGGCGCACACGCAGGACCTGGCCGGGCAGAATGGCATCGACGTCGACGGTGGCCTCGGTACCGTCCTCGGCCACGACGGTCGCGGTCTTGGGCGCCAGGTCAATGAGCGCCTCGATGGCGCCGCCGGTCTTGGATTTGCTGCGTGTCTCGAGATATTTGCCTACGGTGACCAGCGACAGGATCGTGCCCGCACTCTCAAAATACAGGTTGTCCATGCCCGTCATCATGGCCTCGTGGACCTGGCCCGCGGCTAATTGGTCGGCCATGATGAACATGGCGTAGAGCGACCAGGCGATGGAGGCGGTGGCGCCCACGGCAATAAGGGCGTCCATGGTAGGCGCGCCGTGTGCGAGTGATTTAAACCCGTTGATAAAGTACGCGTCGTTGACGTAGACGATGGGAATGAGCAGGACGAGCTCGGTGAGCGCGAGCGTCATGCTGTGGGTGTGGTCGGTGAAGATGCCGGGCAGCGGCCAGCCGAGCATGTGCCCCATGCCTATGTAGAACAGTGGGACGAGGAATACGATCGAGACGATGAGGCGGGTGCGCATGGCAGAGGCGGCGGCCTCCAGCTTTTTGGTGGGCGACTCCATATGGGCGGCGCCGGACCTGGCTTGCGTACTGCCACTTGAGCCGGCGGTACCGGCGCCCGCTTCGACGGGTGAGGCCGAGTAGCCCGCGCGGTCGACGGCGGTACAGATATCGTCGGGGGAGACCCGCGCGGGGTCGTAGTCGACCATCATGGAACCGGCGAGCAGGTTGACCGCGACGCTTTGGACGCCGTCGAGCTTGCTCACGGCACGGTCCACGTGCGCCTGGCAGGCGGCACATGTCATGCCGCCCACGTCAAACTTATCTTGAGCCATGGCTTCTCCTTTCTGTAATTTGGTGTTGGAATTGTTAACCTGCTGATACTATACACCCATACCCCCTGGGGGTGTCCAGTACAGAAAGAAATGTATGACATTTCGTTACAGATGAGGGTGGTTGGTTGGCCGATGAACCGTCCCAACCAATCATCTCAATCTGTAACATCTGGACCGGTTTTTGAACCATAGTTGTTACAGATTTAGACGAACTGTTGAGTGGCAGTCCAAACGTCTCGATTTGTAACAACTAGACCCCGTTTTACCGAGTATTTGTTACAGATTAAGACAAACAGTTGGCAGGAAACTCAATGTCTCAATCTGTAACATCTAGCAGCAAATATGACCTCTAACTGTTACAGATCGAGACAGAGCGTCTGCGGTCAACTCAAATGTCTCGTTCTGTAACATCTAGACCTGTATCTGCCGAGCTAGTGTTACAGATCGAGACAATTGCCGGGGAGGGGTCCCGTCACGGCAAGACGCCCGCCGCCTAAATACAGAACCCGGGGATCACGCAGGTCCGCTTCTTGGGGTTGTCCGCAGGCGTTGCGTACGTAAAGACGTCGCCGTCGTGGCCCACACGGTTTATGTAGAGCGTGCCTTCGGTCTCCGATGAGTCGGGGCTCACCGTGCGCTCCCACCAGCAGGTGTCCTTGCCCTTCCACTGGCGGACCATCGTCTCGTTCGTGGAATACGGGCTCACCTTGAGCTCGCGGAAGAGTTGGTACCCCTTGCCCTCGCCGTTGTAGATGTCTGCCAGGTAGTGATAGTCCTTGGCAAATGACTCGGGCGGTTGCGTACCGCACAACTCGACCATGGCGGGCAGCCAAAGGGTTGCGGGCAACTCGCTCAGACACGATGCACTGTTGGCGGCGCCAGCGTTATTCGAGATCTTTTTGACAGATTTGATGAGTGCGCGCAACTCGTTGGGCAGCAGCTTAAGGCCGTCGCCGTTGAGCCATTCCCGCAGCTCGCAATCTGCCCAGCCGGCGCTCGGCGGTTCAGCCGCAGCGTTGCGCTCGGCAATACCCGCATCGAACATAAACGTCAATCCGGCCTTGCCCGTCCCGTCCAGAAGCTCATCGTGGCGGATGCCCACAAGCTGCGCGCCAACCTGCAGCCCGTTGGTGAGCGTGACACGTTTGGTACACGGATAGGGGATATGCCCATCGGCATCGAGCAGGTGATAGCGCTTGGCAATCTCGCGTGCCTCGCTACGGGTCTCGGCGGCCTTAATCTTGAGCGAAATCTCCTGCAGCTGATCCCAGGTGTAGTCGTCAAGCGAACCGCGGATGCCATCCAGGTAGTCGGGGATGCCAAAGCCATGGGTTGCCGCCCCAATGACGCTGAGCCCCGCAACGGCTGCAACGACGCCACCGATAATAAACCGGCGACGGGTCATGGCATCGTGCCGGGCCTGTTCCAGGATCTCTCGCGCGCGCTCGCCGGCGACGTCGACCTTAAGGTGCGTACCGGAGTCGATGTCGATTGCGGCATCACTGCCCGCGCCCTCGCGGCCCTCGGATTCGGCATCGGTGAGGTATGTCGAGAGCACCTCGAGCATCTGCTGCTCGGTGGGACGATCACACTGCTCGACTGAGAGACCCTTCATGATGATTTGGACGAGCGCTTCATCGCCCTCGCAGCGCGGCTCGAGCGGTGCCGGCTTGGTCTTGGTCTTTACGAGATAGAACGAGCCGGTTGCAGCGGCGTCCGTCGACTCAAAGTCAAACGGTTTGCGACCGCTGTAGAGCTGGTACAGAATGCTCGAAAGCGCATAGACATCGATTGCCGGCGAACGGCGAAGGGCCGCGATGCCTTCGATATCCTGCGTGAGCATCTCGGGCGCGGCGTATGCGGGCGTGGCAAAGCGCCAGATGTCGGCGCGTCGGGTGATCGTGTCGTCGCCGAGAGCCATGGTCGCGGAGCCCATGTCGATGAGGCAGGGGTCAAAGGAACAATCGGCAATCTGCTGCTCGAGCGTTCGGCTGGTGGTGCGGAACATGATATTGGCAGGCGACAGGTCGCGATGGATGACCGGATTCACGAGGCCTTGGGTCATCAAGAGCGCACGAAGCACGGCGTTTCCGACGGCGGCGACCATCTGGGTGGTCAGCCCGCCCGAGGCGTCGTGCGGAAGCAGGGGCAGCGCCTGCTTGAGCGAGGTGCCCTCGACCCACTCCATGAGGATGAGAGGGTCATCCTCGCGCGATCCGTAGCCATAGACGCGCGGAAATCCGCGCAGGTGCGAGACGGTACACAGATGACGGTACTCCTCGAACAGCGCGGCGGTGTTGGCCAGGTGCGCTGCCGATTGCTCGGCGGAGCGGTCGGGGGCTTGGCCGGAAAGGATGGCGTTGTCCTTGAGTAGCTTGACGGCAAAGACCTCGCCGCTCGTGTTGGTCGCGCGCAGCACGTGCCCGATGTTGCCGTTGTTGCGGTGGGCCGTCTGGAGAATAAGCGTCATAAACCGGCGCTTGGCGTCATCCTCGGCGCTGGGGTCGACCGCCACGGCGGTATCGAACGTGTCGAGACGGATGAGTTTGTCGCCATAGGCGCTATCGGTAGTATCCATGGCGTTCCTTTGTCTGGCATGGGTTGCCGCACGTATACGTGAGCAGTGCGGATATCGGTAAAGTACCATGATAGCCGCACTGCCCACGTATACCGCTGAGCATTGTCGTTTACGACGCAGAAGGTAGAAGACGAAAGACGGACGGCGACCGTCTTTCGATCGCCGTCCGTGCTAGTCCACAATGACAAGGAATGTCGTGTAGAGACCCAGATGGAGCCTGTCGCTGTTTTCGATTTCCACTGGGGGATAGATCTTGCCGGGCTCGCGTTGGTCGCGTGGCGGTTCAATCACAATATCGCCGTCGCCTGCACCCGATTCGAGTACCGTGCCGTTGGTCGATCCAAGGCCCTGGGCGTACCAGTGCTCACCCTCAAGCCAAATGCGAAGATGCTCGCGCGATGCGTCGGCGCCCACATCGGTGATGCTGGGCGAGGTTTTGGGCAAAGAACCAATTACGGTGCCGCGCGGATCGCGTGTGAGGGGATGGATTTGCATGTCGGCGCAGTTGTCGGCATGGGTTCTGAGCAGACCGAGGTTGGGGGCGACGGTGCGCGGCTGCTCCAGGCTGCTCATAAAGCCACGTCCGACGGTAGTTTCGGTGGTGCCAAAGTGCTCGCCCGTCTTGCTGTCGCAAAAGCGCTCGACGGTGGCCACGCCCTGAACGGGATCGGCGAGCGCCCCCGTTGCCACAAAGAGCATAAGGTAAAGCGTGCTTTTCTCGCGCACGGCATTGCCGTCAAAGTTGTCGATGCGATTGAGGGCATTTGCATATAGGCGGCTGTCCAGCTTGTAGCTGGCGAGAGCCGACATCATTTCGTTGGCGGCCGGACCGCGATAGTGCTCGGCGATTGCCCGATAGGCGGACTCGCCGCCGCCGAGCTTGCTGCAGATTGCCGAGGAAAGGTTGAGCGTGGTGACGGTAAAGTCGCTGTAGATGGAGGGCGCGCACTGGTCAGGCTTGCGATGGACGATGTAACGGGTGAGATACGAGCGGTTGGAAGAGCATTTCTCGAGCAGGGTACTGCCGAGATAAGAGTTTCCATTGATGAGCATTCGGGCGATCTCGAGATGTTTAAGACCGCCGAACGAGCGAATATCGTTATAGAGGACCGAGCAAGGCGTCTCTGCTGCCACGGATACCTCCTTTGATTGCTTCCTAGCCAATATGGCGATAGGAATTAATGGCCCCCGGTGGGCGACGTATTAAATGGCTGCGCAATATATAGCGTAACCAAAGCAACATTATAGGCCACATGTTCGAAATTGCAGGAAGACTGAGAGATTTGGTTTGGACTGGACGGAAATCCCCCTCTGTCTTGATCTATAACAATTAGGGCCGATTTTACTCGGTAACTGTTACAGATTGAGACGTTTCTGAACCGTGTCGACCGTTTGTCTCGATCTGTAACACGTAGAGGAAGATTTGCCCTGTAGATGTTACAGATTGAGACAATCAGCCGGGCCCACCTCGTCCACCCCGTCATCTGTGGTTTACGTGGGGGCATACGGAGTACGGGTATACTAACCCGCGGCGAATCTGCTCCATCGCTTAGAGCTGCTGCGTCTGGACGGCGCGTGATAGGGCTGCCAAAGCGATCGCCAGCGTGCTGAGCAACGTCCTCTCTGTGCGCACCTGTTTTTGTATGTATTAGCGCACTACCAAGCACGCCCGCGCGGTCGCATGCCGTGCCCATTGCGCGTGCAGATAAGGAACAACAACATATGCGTAATTCTGTATCTGACGTCACGGACGCCGAGATTCTGGACGAGACCCGCGAGGCCATGACCCAGGCTGCCTTCGATGCCGCCGACGAGGCCAATGCTGCCCAGGCCGTCGAGTCCGCTACCGAGAGCCTGCCCGCCTTTGACGAGCTGGGACTTTCCGACGAGATGCTTCGTGCTATTGAGAACCTGGGCTACACGGCGCCGACGCCCGTGCAGGCCGGCTCGATTCCCGTGGTGCTCGAGGGCCGCGACTTGCTTGCCGCCGCTCAGACCGGCACCGGCAAGACGGCCGCCTTTTTGCTGCCGACCATGAACAATCTGGAGCACATCGCTCCTCCCAAACCCGTGCGCGAGCGCGGCGGCCGCAACCGTCGTCGCGGTGCTAAAAAGCCCGAGGGCAACGGCCGCGGCCCCGTGATGCTCGTCATCACCCCTACGCGCGAGCTTGCCCAGCAAATCGACGAGGTCGCGAGCAAGATCGCCGACGTCACCGGCCATGTTGCCGTGACCGTCGTGGGCGGCGTGAGCTACAAGCCGCAGACCGCGGCACTCAAGTACGGCTGCGATATCCTGGTTGCAACGCCGGGCCGTCTGGTCGATCTGATCGAGCAGGGTGCCTGCCACCTGGGCGAGGTAAAAGTGCTGGTACTCGACGAGGCCGACCGCATGCTCGACATGGGCTTTTTGCCCGCCGTCCGTCGTATTGTGCGCGAGACGCCGGCCGAGCGCCAGACGCTGCTGTTCTCGGCGACGCTCGACGAGGAGGCCGTGGGCGAGATCACCGACCTGGTGAGCGACCCGGCTCGCGTGGAGATCGCGCCCGCCACGTCGACCGCCGACACCGTCGACCAGTTTGTGTTCCCGGTGTCTATCGAGGCCAAGAACAACCTGCTGCCCGAGTTCCTCAAGAAGGAGGGTCCGGAGCGCACTATCGTCTTTATGCGCACCAAGCACCGCGCCGACAGCTGCTGCCGTCGTCTGGAGCGCAAGGGCATCAGGGCCGCCGCGATTCACGGCAACCGCAGCCAGGCCCAGCGCGAGCGCGCGCTTTCTGCCTTCCGCGACGGCACCGTCGACGTGCTGGTGGCAACCGACGTGCTCGCCCGCGGCATCGATATTAGCGACGTGCGCTACGTCGTGAACTTTGACGTGCCGGCCGAGCCGACCGACTACATCCACCGTATTGGCCGTACGGGCCGCGCCGGCGAGCTAGGCTGGGCCATCACGTTTGTGACCGAGCAGGACGTCGACGAGTTCTACGAGATCGAGAAGCTCATGGACAAGACGGCCGATATTTACGAAGCCGGCGACCTGCACGTGGGTCCCAACCCGCCCGCCGTTGACCCCGAGCGCGATCCTGCCGCCTTTAAGGTGAAGAAGAAGACCAAGCGCGGCAAGTCCAAGAGCAAGAAGAAGCTTGAGCAGGCGCGTCGCGACGGCAAGCGCAACGGCGACGATTACGGCGACGTGGCTGGTCGTTCCAACCGCGGTCGCGACGAGCGCCGTGGCGACGGCGAGCGTCCGAGCCGTCCCAAGCGCGGTGGCAAGACCCGCGTGCGCGAGGGCGTTCAGGCTCGCGTGGACGAGGCTGTGGAGAGCGTGGCCCGCGAGGTGGCTGCCGAGGAGCGCGGCGGTGCTGGTGCCGCTGAGCAGCCTGCGCGCGGTAACCGTGCCGAGCGCCGTGCCAAGCAGTTCCAGGGCGAGGCGCATCGCCGCCGTCGCGAGGATGAGGATCGCGGTGGCCGTCGTCGTGTCGAGCGCGAGGACGAGGGCCGCGGTTCGCGCGGTGGCAAGCGCGGTTCGGGCGACCGCCATCGTTCCGGTCGTGATGACGAGCGCGGTGGCCGTGATGAGCATCGCGGCGGCGAGAGCCGCGGTGAGCGAGGTGCCCGTGGCGGTGAGTCCCGTGGCGGCAAGCGCTTTGAAGAGCGCGGTAGCCGCGGCGGCGAGCGTCGCGAGGGTGCTCGCGGCAATGGCGGCCGCGGCGGCGCTGGTCGTTCTAACGAGTCGCGCGATCGTCGTGACCCGCGTGCCAGCCGCGATCGTCGCGATGATTGGCGCAACTACGACGATACCCGCGAGGAGCGTCGTGGCAGCTATCGTGGCGGGCGTGGCGGCAACCAGGCCGGCTCCCGCGGCGGCCGTGCCGGCGGTCGCGATAATCGTGGCAGCTATGGCAATAGTCGTGGTGGCAAGCGCGGCAGCAGCTCCCGCCGTCCCGGTGACGGCGGCGGCAAGCGCAAGTAACATACGCATCGCACGCTAGCGTGAGGTGAACCAAGGGCCCCGAGCAACTACGCTCGGGGCCCTTTTTGTTTGCCGTATCCGATCGCTAGTTCAAATGTGATTTCCTCGGGAATGCATCTAGAGGATGCCGTGGGCCTGTTTCCTGCCATGCGGCAATGGGTCCCATGGGGTGCTCCGTGCATTTTTTGGAGTATTCAGCAGCTCTAGTTGGCTGCATACGATTCGGTATTGCCAACGGTGGCCTTCAGATATCCCTTATGAGCGTTTTGAGTTAAATTTCGCCGTTTTCCGGAGCAGGGGCGCGTCATTCTCGCCATGTCGTGACTTAGAATGATACGGCGCCCTACAGTTTTGCCCACCCGCGGCGGTGCTGGCGTGGTCACGTTGCAGAATACTCCGTTTTTTGCACGGGCCAGGATGGGGTACCTCGGGAGAACACAGCGGTATCCCGTAAATATATACAATCTGTACCGTAATTTATACAAAACGAAGAGGCAGACAGCGTAGGGTGGGTGCATTGGGGTGCTTGGTGCATCAAAACGGGGACCCCACGTGCCGTATACTCTGGCTGGATGTGAAAGCGGCTTGACGCGTTGCCAGGCGTAGGGGAGGGTGCCTCGATGAGCGTATTCGAAATTGTGTTTAGTCCGACGGGTGGAACGCGGAAGGTGTCTGGCCTTGTGGCCGGGGCACTGGGCAAGAATACCGTTACCGTCGATCTGACCGATAGCGGGCTAGATTTCAGCGCTGTCTCGATGACTGAGGACGACGTGGCCGTAATCTCTGTGCCGGCGTATGCCGGTAGAATACCGGCTGTGGTGGCTGACCGGTTGGGCATGGTGCGCGGCAACGGAGCGCGGACCGTTCTGGTGTGCGTCTACGGAAACCGCGCGTTTGAGGACACGCTCGTAGAGCTGGAGGACGTTGCGAAGCGCGCCGGATTTAGGGTGGTTGCAGCGGTTTCTGCTATTGCTGAGCATTCCGTTGCTCGTCAGTTTGCTGCTGGGCGACCGGATGCGCAGGATGCGGCGCAGCTCGCAGAGTTTGCGCAGCAAATTCAGCAAAAGCTGTTGGCTGAGGATACATCCGAGCCCTCTATTCCCGGCAATCGTCCTTATAAACAAGCCGGAGGTCACCGCATGGCACCCGAGGCAACAGGGGATTGTGTCTCCTGCGGTGCATGCGCCGCGGCGTGCCCCGTTTGTGCTATCGACAAGGGTGACCCCAAACGAGCAGCTGGCGAGGCGTGCATCTCCTGCATGCGCTGCATTGCCGTATGTCCGCGAGGCGCTCGTAAGCTTGATCCCAACAAGCTATCCGCTGTTTCCCAGATGCTGAGCAAGGTTTGCGTCGCGCGGAAGGAATGCGAGCTCTTTATCTAGCGCATACGAAATTGGTGCAATGGGGCCAGGTTGATCTGCGCCGACCTGGTGCAAACAAACCTGTCCCCAATGCACCAGAGTGAGGAGTGTCCCCGAGTGCCGGCAGAAAAGGAACGTCCCGAATACCGCATAAATACCGTTTATCGGAGAAAAAATACCGTTCGCCGGTCATAATGATTGTTCCGGCTTTGGGCTTGTCTACAATAACCCCCGTAAAAGAAATGCGGAAGGTTACCGAGTCCCCTCGGACGTGGGCCTAACCAAAGTCTTTGAACGGGTGTGTCTCAATGGGCGCATTCGATTGATTTTGGTTGGGCTATATTTATGAAGGGACATGTCACCATGGGTTTCTTTTCTCGCCTAATGGGTGGCTCGGATAAGCAGACGACTGCGGCTTCCGAGTTCGAAATCCTCGCTCCCGTTTCCGGCGAGCTTGTTCATCTAGAAAAAACCAATGACCCCGCTTTTAGCAGCCGTGCAGTGGGCGATGGCGTTGCCGTGGTTCCCCAAGAGGGAACGGTGTGCGCTCCTGTTTCCGGCACCGTCGCGGCGCTGTTTCCGACTGAGCACGCGCTGGGCATCATGTCCGACGACAGCTCCGCTCAGGTGATGCTGCATATCGGAATCGACACTGTTAAACTTGAGGGCAAGGGCTTCCATGCGCTTGTTGCCCAGGGCGATCACGTTGACGCGGGCCAGCCCCTCGTCGAGGTCGATTTCGACGTGGTTCGCGCTGCCGGCTTTGATCCTACGGTCTTCGTTATCGTGTGCGAGCGTTCGGAGAACTCGACTCTTTGCGAGCATGCTTCCGGCCCTGTTGCTGTTAAAGAGCCTGTCGTCTGGCTTTCCGAGTAAATTCTTGTGGTGGGTACCGTGGTTATCAAGCGAGTTTTTAACAACAACGTCGCAATGGGCACTTCGGACGATGGCTCCGAGCTCATCTTCATCGGTCGAGGCCTCTGCTTTGGCCGTCATGCCGGCGATGCCATCGACGAGGCGTCGATCGAAAAGACCTACGCGTTGCAGGAGGGAACTTCTCAGGATTCGCGTACGATCGACCGCTTGGCACATCTTTTGGAGTCCATCCCCACCGTCAACCTCGTGATTTCCGAGGACATCGTTCAGATGCTTCGTCGAGAGCTCAATGTCGATATCAATGACAAGATTCTCATTGCTCTCGCAGACCACATCAGCCTTGCTTTGGAGCGTGAGCGCAAGGGCGTCTCCTGTGAGAATCCGTTGCTGCTCGAGATCCAGCAGTTCTATCGCAAGGAGTATGCACTTGCGGGCCGTGCGCTGCAGATTATCAAGGAGTATATGGGCATCCAGATGAGCGAAGAAGAGCAGGGTTTCATTACGCTGCATATCGTCAACGCCACCATGCCGCAACGCTCCGATCGTTTGATTGTTTCGGTCCAGCTTGTTCGCGACGTGCTCGCGATTGTTTCCAAGCGCTATGCCACGACCCTCGACGACACCTCGCTGCCTTATGAACGCTTCGTTCGTCACCTGCAGTTTTTCGCACAGCGAGCGCTCGATCCTACGGCCGGGCAAATCAACGGAGACGCGCTGTTCCGAATCGATGAAACGGCGTATCCGTGTGCATTCTCGTGTGCGGATGCCATAGCCGCCCACTTGTCGTCTACCTATAACGTTGTCGTTACCGATGCCGAGAAGAGTTATCTCGCATATCACATTGTTAACCTGCTTGGAGAACCTGGTCTCTAGGCATAACGTGCCCACACATCGATTGATATAAGGCAAGGCTCACGGTCTTGTCTAGGGCACATCTGTCTTAATTTGCGGAAAAGGAAGGGGAGTACCGCTATGACCGCAAAAAAGAAGTTCAATTTCAAAGCGCCGTTGGAGGTGTTCGCGAAGTCGATCGTTCAGCCGATGATGTATCTCTCGGTTGCCGGCATCCTGCTCATCGTGGGCATCATTCTGACCAACAAGACCATCTGCGCCATGATCCCTGTGCTGGGCTTCGGTCCGTTCCAACTCGTGGGCGCCGTTGTCTATCAGTCGCTGATGTTTATCATCAACAACCTCTCGATTCTGTTCTGCGTGGGCATCGCCGGCGCCATGGCAAAGAAGAACAAGGGCCATGCTTCGCTGATCGCCCTGATGTCGTTCTTCCTGTTCCTGCAGGCTAACAACATCGTGCTCAACGCCACCGGCTCTCTTGCCGATGCGAGCGGCATGCTCGGCCTTACCGGAACCGGCCAGGCCACCGTTATGGGCATCCAGGTGCTCGATACCGGCGTGTTTGGCGGCATCATCCTTGGTTGCATCACCGGTGCCGTGTTCAACAAGTACTCGAACAAGCAGTTCCCCATTGCCCTTTCGATGTTCTCGGGCGTTCGCTTCCCGTTCCTGATTATGATCATCATTTCCTGGATCATGGGCGCTGGCTTCTGCATCGTTTGGCCTCCGGTTCAGGGTGCCATCTCCTCCGTTGCCGGCATCATTAAGGAGTCGGGCAACATCGGTCTGTTTATCTACGGCATGCTCAACAAGCTGCTCGTTCCCACCGGTCTGCACCACCTCATCTACACCCCGTTCCAGTTCTCCGATGTGGGCGGCACCCTGACGCTGGGTGATCAGGTTATCGCCGGTGCCTACCCCATCCGTGTCGCCGAGATGGCAATGACGGGCCAGCCCTTCTCCGATAGCACCTACTTCAACAGCTATACCTTTAACAACCTGTGGCCCTACATCGGTATCGGTCTCGCCTTTATCGTCACCGCTTACAAGGGGAACAAGGATAAGACCAAAGCTGTTATCATCCCGCTGATCATCACCGCCGTGCTCTCCTGCGTGACCGAGCCCATGGACTTCCTCTTTGTCTTTGCCGCTCCCGTGCTCTTTGTCGTTCACTCGGTTCTTTCCGGCATCTTCCTGGTCCTGCTCAAGGTCCTCTCCGTGCCCGCTTCGACTGCAGGCGGCATCATCAACATCGTGGTTTCCAACCTGGTCCTGGGTGTCGACAAGACCAACTGGCCGGTTATGCTGGTGCTCGGAGTCGTCAACGCCGCTCTGTACTTCTTCCTCTTCACCTTCCTCATCAAGAAGCTCAACCTCCACACGCCTGGTCGCGAGGAGGAGTCCGAGCTCGCCGAGTCCGTTGCCGAGGGCGAGGCCGCCGCGTCTGTCGCGGTGAAGCAGGGCGCTGTTGCCGCGGCTCCCGCAGAGGGCGTCGATGCAGGTATTGCCGACCTGGTCGCAGGTCTTGGCGGCAAGGACAACATCGAGGAGCTCGAGAACTGCTTTACGCGTCTCCGCGTGAACGTTAAGAACCCGGACCTCATTGATGAGAACCTCATCAACCACGTGCCCAACAGCGGCATCAACCGCAACGGCAACAATATCCAGATCATCTTTGGCATGAAAGTCGCCGAGATGCGCGACAAGGTCGAAAACGCAATTGAGAAGGAGCAGTAAACAATGATCATTACTCTGTGTGGTGGCGGATCCACCTTTACCCCCGGCATCGTCAAGTCCATCGCTCTGCGCAAGGACGAGCTCGATGTTGACGAGATTCGTCTGTACGACATTAACGAGGAGCGCCAGCGCAAGATCGGCGTGCTCGTGGACTGGATTCTGCATGAGGACCTCGGTCTGGACATCAAGCTCACGGTGACCACCGACAAGGAGACGGCTTTCACCGACGCGAGCTTCGTGTTTGCCCAGATGCGCGTGGGCGGCTATGCCATGCGCGAGCAGGACGAGAAGGTCCCTCTGCGTCACGGCTGCGTGGGTCAGGAGACTTGCGGTTGCGGTGGCCTTGCCTATGGCATGCGCACTATCTTCCCCATGGTCGAGCTGATCGATGACGTTGAGAAGTACGCCAAGAAGGACTACTGGATTCTCAACTACTCCAACCCTGCCGCCATCGTCTCCGAGGGCTGCCGCGTGCTGCGTCCCAACGCTCGCATCATCAACATCTGCGACATGCCGATCGCAATCATCGACGTGGTTTGCGCCGCGCTCGATATCGACAAGAAGGATGTCGAGTACGATTACTTTGGCCTCAACCACTTTGGTTGGTTCACCTCGATCCGCCACAAGGGCGAGGAGGTGCTCCCGCAGCTGCGCGAGTACATCAAGGAGCATGAGATTCTGCTGCCCGATTCCTACCTCAAGGGCATGGGCTCGCTCATGGCAAAGAAGCCCGAGGAGACCGCCGACGAGCATCCCGAGCAGAACCGCCACACTAAGGGCAGCTGGTACTACGTCTGGAAGGGCGAGTACGAGATCATGGAGTGCTTCCCGGAGTACCTGCCCAACACGTATCTGAACTACTACCTGCAGCAGAAGGAGTTCGTCGAGCACTCCAACCCCGAGCGCACCCGTGCTAACGAGGTTGAGGAGACGCGCGAGAAGAACCTCTTCGACGGTATCGATCACTACGAGAAGACGGGCGAGATCGACGAGAGCACGTTCTATGCGGGCAGCCACGGCGACTGGATTGCCGATCTGGCCATCGCTCTGAAGAACGACACCAAGCAGCGCTTCCTGGTCATTTGCGAGAACAAGGGCGCTATCCCCAACATGCCCTACGACGCTATGGTCGAGCTGCCTGCCTACATTGGCAAGAACGGCCCCGAGGTCATCAGCCGCGACAACATTCCTCTGTTCCAGCAGGGCCTCATGATGCAGCAGCTGAATTCCGAGAAGCTCGTGGTCGAGGCTACGATCGAGGGTTCGTACGAGAAGGCGCTCAAGGCCTTTACGCTGAACAAGACCGTGCCGTCGATGAAGGTCGCCAAGGAGGTTCTCGACGACATGATCGAGGCCAACAAGGGTTACTGGCCCGAGCTTAAGTAAAAGCAACAGGGTCGCTGACCGCATACCATGAGCAATGCCCCGTCCACGTGATTGCGTGGGCGGGGCATTGTCATTTGGTAACGCGTTTTATCAAATATGGCATTTATCTGCGGTAATGTTCTATTTCACCGCTGAGGGTCGCATTTTATACCGCCTGCCGAACCGTGTGGAGACCTAACAACTTTTTAGCTCAGTGTTGTGCGTGTAGCAATTTCGCCCGGCCTCGCCTCCGGGCTGCCACATGAGAGGGGATCTTATGGCACGACTGCACGTAATGGAACGCAGCCACGCTCAGGCCGTCATGGACGACCTGCACGATGCGCTCGGACGTCGTCTGGCGGTGAGCTCGCTCGCTCCGTGTCCCGTTGAGTTTACGGCAGCGCTCGTCAACCTGTGCTCCACCCAGAGCTGCGGCAAGTGTACGCCCTGCCGCGTGGGCCTGAGCGCGCTGAGCGATCTGCTCGCCGACGTGCTCGAAGGGCGTGCCGATGAGTCCACGCTCAACCTGATTGAGCGCACGGCCCGCACCATCTATCTTTCGAGCGACTGCGCCATCGGTTACGAGGCCGGCGCCATGGCGCTTACGGCTATCCGCGGTTTTCGCGACGATTTTGAGCACCACATCCGCGAGCACTCCTGCGGCTTTGACCGCGAGGCCCGCGTCCCGTGCGTCTCGGGCTGCCCGGCGCACGTCGACATTCCCGGTTATATTTTGCTGGTCGAGGCCGGCCGCTATTCCGATGCCGTCAAGGTCATCCGCAAGAACAACCCGCTGCCGCTCGTTTGCGGCCTGGTGTGCGAGCATCCCTGCGAGATGCACTGCCGTCGCGGCATGGTCGACGATCCCATGAACATCCTCGCCCTGAAGCGTTTTGCCGTTGAGCACAGCGACCTCAACGATTACAAGCCCAGCGTGGCCGACAACACCGGCAAGCGCATCGCCGTGATTGGCGGCGGCCCGGCTGGCCTTTCCTGCGCCTACTACCTGGCCGTGATGGGCCATAAGGTGACCATCTTTGAGCAGCGTCACCACCTGGGCGGCATGCTTCGCTATGGCATTCCCAGCTACCGTCTGCCACGCGAGCGCCTGCAGGCCGAGATCGACTGGATCTTGAGCGCCGGCATCGACGTGGAACTCGACCACTCCGTCAACGGCGAGGAGCTTGCCCGCCTGCGCGACGAGTTCGATGCCGTCTACCTGGCCATTGGCGCCCACAGCGATAAGAAGCTCGGCCTTCCGGGCGAAGAGGCGCTCGGCGTGGAGTCGGCCGTCAAGATGCTGCGTGCCATCGGCGACGACGAGCTGCCCGACCTAAGCGGCCAGCGCGTGTGCGTCATCGGCGGCGGCAACGTTGCCATGGACGTGGCACGCTCTGCTGTGCGCTGTGGTGCCGAAAAGGTAAGCATCGTCTACCGCCGTCGCATCTGCGACATGACGGCCCAGGACGCCGAGATCGCCGGTGCCCAGGCCGAGGGCTGCGAGGTGCTGGAGCTGACAGCCCCGCTCGCCATCGAGACGGGTGAGGACGGTCGCGTGAACGGCCTGCGCGTGCAGCCGCAGATTATCGGTGAGCCCCGCCGCGGTCGTCCGGCTCCGCGTGCCGCCGCCACGCCCGAGCGCGTCATCCCCTGCGAGCGCGTGTTCGTCGCCATTGGCCAGGACATCGATTCCAAGCCGTTTGAGGAGATGGGCATTGCCTGCAAGTGGGGCTGCATCGTCACCGATTCGGACGGCGCCGTGCCCAACTTTGATGGCCTCTTTAGCGGCGGCGACTGTCAGACCGGCCCCGCCACCGTCATCCGCGCCATCAATGCCGGCCGCGTGGCTTCGGCAAACATCGACCGCTACCTGGGCTTCGACCACAAGATTAAGCTCGACGTGGAGCTGCCGACCGTTCAGTTTAAGGGCAAGCATGAGTGCGGCCGCTGCGAGCTGGGCGAGCGCGAGGCCGGCGAGCGTATTCACGATTGGAATCTGGTCGAGCAGGGTCTCACCGAGCAGGAGGCGCGCCAGGAGGCGAGCCGCTGCCTGCGCTGCGACCACTTTGGCTTTGGCGCGTTCCGCGGAGGGAGGAACCTGGAATGGTAGAGCCCAACAAAACCACCGCCAGCGACAACACCGAAAACGGAGCGCACAATATGGTCAAGCTCACTATCGATAATTGCGAGGTCGTGGTACCCGAGCACACCACGATCCTGGACGCAGCCAAGTCCGTCGGCATTCAGATTCCCACCCTGTGCTATCTGCGCGACCTGAACGAGATCGGCGGCTGCCGCGTGTGCGTGGTCGAGGTTGAGGGCTGCGACCAGCTGGTTGCAGCCTGCAACAACTACGTGCTCGACGGCATGGTGGTGCACACCAACAGCCCCAAGGCCCGCGAGGCCCGTCGCACCAACGTGCAGCTGCTGCTGTCCCAGCACGATTCGCAGTGCACGAGCTGTGTGCGCAGCGGCAACTGCAACCTGCAGACCATCGCCAACGATCTGGGCATTTTCTACCTGCCGTATCAAAAGCACTTGACGGGCGAGGGCTGGGATTTCGATTTTCCCATCATCCGCGAAAACGACAAGTGCATTAAATGCATGCGCTGCATCAAGGTGTGCGAGAGCGTGCAGGGCCTAGGGATTTGGGACCTGACCAACCGCGCCACGCATACCGCCGTGGGTACCCGCGGGCGCGCACCGATCGGCAAGACCGATTGTGTCGCATGCGGCCAGTGCATCACGCATTGCCCAACGGGCGCGCTGCGCGAGCGCGACGACACCGAGACCGTGTTCGATGCTCTCGCCGATCCCGACAAGATCGTGCTGGTGCAGATCGCGCCTGCCGTGCGCAGCGCCTGGGGCGAGGAACTCGGCATCCAGCGCGAGGAGGCCACCGTCGAGCGTCTGGCCTGCGCACTGCGCCGCGTTGGCTTTGAGTACGTGTTCGACACCGATTTCTCGGCCGACCTCACCATTATGGAGGAGGGTTCCGAGCTGCTCGAGCGCCTAGGCGCCGCCGCTAAGGGCGAAGGCGACAGCCGCGGCTGGCCCATGTTTACGAGCTGCTGCCCGGGTTGGGTGCGCTTTGTGAAGGCGCGCTATCCGGAGTTTGTCGACAGCCTGTCCACGTCCAAGTCGCCGCAGCAGATGTTCGGCGCCATCGCCAAGACATATTACGCCAAGGTGCTGGGCGTTGAGCCCGAGCGCTTGTTCGTGGTGTCCGTGATGCCGTGCACGGCCAAGAAGGCCGAGTGTGCGCTGCCGAGCATGGTGGGCGAGGACGGCACGCCCAACGTGGACGTTGCGCTGACGGTGCGCGAGATGGTGCGCATGATCCGCGCGAGCCACGTGAGTGTTGACACGCTGGTCGAGGAGCCGCTCGATACGCCGCTGAGCTTTGGCACGGGCGCGGGTGTGATCTTTGGCGCCACGGGCGGCGTGATGGAGGCCGCCGTGCGCTCGGCCTATTACCTGGTGACGGGCGAGAACCCCGATGCGGACTTCTTTACTGACGTGCGCGGCCTGGACGGCTGGAAGGAAGCCGCGGCCGATATCGAGGGCACCAAAGTGCGCGTCGCCGTGGTGCACGGGCTGGGCAACGCCGCCCGCCTACTCGACGCGATTCGCGACGGTCGTGCGAGCTATGACTTCGTTGAGGTTATGGCGTGCCCCGGCGGCTGCGTCGGTGGCGGCGGTCAGCCCATCCATGACGGCTGCGAGCTGGCGGCCGAGCGTGGTCAGGTACTCTGGGGCCTGGATGCGAACGCCGAGATTCGCTTCTCGCACGAGAATCCCGATGTCCAGGCTTGCTACCGCGAGTTCTTGGGCGAGCCGCTCTCGCCGCTGGCCGAGGAGTTGCTGCATACCGACCATCACGCCTGGTCGATGCCCAACGAGGGGGCGTGCTAGCCATGCGTGTGTTTGATGTTGAGATGTCGCGCCGGGGGTTTGCCTCGGCGCTCGCCGTGGGCGCCCTGTCGCTCGCGCTGGCTGGCTGTGGCGGCGGGTCTGCCGGGGCCGGGTCTGCCGCGGGCTCGGCTGCCGGGTCTGTCGCTGACGGTGCCGCTGCCGAGCCGGTCGAGGTGCACGTCGCCTCGCTCAAGGGGCCGACCTCGATTGGCCTGGTGCAGTTTATGGACCAGGCTGCCGATGGCGAGACGGACAATGAGTTCGACTTTGCGATCAACACTGCCGCCGACGAGATCGCGCCCAAGGTGATTCAGGGCGATATCGACATTGCCTTGGTGCCGGCCAACGTGGCGAGCGTGCTCTACAACAAGACCGAGGGCGCGGTGCAGGTCATCGACATCAACACGCTGGGCGTGCTGAACGTGGTGACGGGTAACGCGAGTGTGGCCTCGTTTGGCGATCTGGCGGGCCATACTGTCTACATGACGGGCAAGGGCACCACGCCGGAGTACGTCATGAGTTACCTGCTGGAGCGCGCGGGCCTGACCGGCCAGGTGGCGCTTGAGTTTAAGAGCGAGCCCACCGAGGTGCTGTCGGCGTTGCTTGCCGATCCGTCTGCCGTGGGCGTGCTGCCCGAGCCGTTCAAGACCGCTGCCATCGCAAAGAGCGAAGGCAAGCTGTCGGCTCCGGTAAGTCTGACCGATGTGTGGGATGAGCTGGCAAGTGACACGGGTTCGCGCCTGCTGACGGGCGTGACCGTGGTGCGCCGTGCCTTTGCCGAGGAGCATCCCGAGGCCGTGGCGGAATTCCTGAGCTGCCATGCTGCGAGCGTTGAGGCCGTGAACGCGGCGCCGGCGGACTGGGCTCAGGCCGTGGTCGATGCGGGTATCGTGGATAACGCCGCGATTGCCGAAAAGGCGATTCCCGGGTGCATGCTCGTGTGCCAGACGGGGAAGGATATGAAGGCGGCGCTCGGTGGATACCTGCAGGTGCTGGCCGATGCGGACGCGAGCGCCGTGGGCGGCAAGCTCCCGGCTGACGATTTCTACTACATGGAGTAGCCCGTGCGTGCGTTTGCTCGACACATGACAGAGCGTATGAAGGCGGTGGCGGCAGCAGGTGCCGTTGCCGCCTTTTGGCTTGCCGTGTGGGTGCTGATGGCGGGTTTCGTGGCGCAGCCGTTGATTTTGCCGGGGCCGGGCGCTGTCGTGGTGGCGTTGCTGCGGCTGGTGTGCGATGTCGGCACGTGGGCGATTCTGGCGGGCTCGGGTGCGCGGATTCTAGGCGGTTTGGCGCTTGCCGCGGTGTGCGGCGGCGTGATGGCGGGAGCCTCGGTGCGGTCGCGGACGTTTGCCCGCCTGGTGGCGCCGGCGCTTTCGTTTGTTAAGGCGACACCGGTTGCCTGCGTGGTGGTCCTGCTGCTCATTTGGTTGGGGTCGGCGCGCGTGAGCATTGCGGCGGTCTTTTTGATGGCGCTGCCGGGCGTATATTTTTCGCTGGTCGAGGGCTTGGCGCAAGTGGATAAGCCGCTGGAGCAGATGTTTCGTCTGCATGGCGTGCGGGGTTGGCGTCTGTTTTGCGCCCACACCTGGCGCGAGGTCCTGCCGTTTGTGCTTTCGTGCGCCCGCGCTGTGATCGGCATGAGCTGGAAGGCCGGCGTGGCGGCGGAGCTGATCGGCATGGCGGTGGGCACCGTGGGTGAGCGCATCTATCAGGCGAAGCTGCTCATCGAGACGGCTGACCTGCTGGCTTGGACCGTGCTAGTCGTGGCGGCATCGTGGGCATGCGAGCGTGTGCTGGTGTGGTTGCTGCGGGCTTCGGGGCCCGCGGCGTGGCGTGCTGCCGTGTGGGCACATGGGCGTGGTACTCGCGGGCGTTCGGGCGACTCTGCTGGCGCCGGCGCTGCTGCGGAGCTTGCGCTCGCGGTGGGCGACCGGGCGCCCTGGGCGCCGGCACTCGACGGACTGGTGCTTCGCGTGCCCGCGGGTGGGCGCGCCTGCGTGATGGGCGCCTCGGGTGTGGGCAAGTCGACGTTGCTCGCGCTGGCGGCGGGGGAGTGCGCACCGTGCTCGATGGTGTTTCAGGATGTGCACCTGGTCGAGGACGTTTCTGCCCTGGATAACGTGCTGGTGTGCGCCGACGCGCACATGGACGCCTCGAGTGCCGCAGCCCTGTTGCGCCTGCTGGTGCCGGGGGTCGATGTGCATGCTCGTGTGGCCGAGCTTTCGGGCGGGCAGCGCCGTCGCGTCGAGATTGCCCGAGCTCTGCTGTGCCCAGGCGACGCGGTGATTCTGGACGAGCCCTTTACCGGTCTAGACATCGCTGCGCGCGACGCATGCGCCGAGGTCGTGCGCGACTTGCTCGACGGCCGCATGCTGTTGCTTGCTACGCACGATGCCGTCGACGCTCAGGCCCTCAATATCTCGGACATCATCACGCTCTAAATACTTACTCAGCAACAAATTGATCCGTTTTTTCTCCGTCCCCATGGGATCGGGTATGGTATTCTATCTGCGGGGTAATACTTAGGAATACCAAGTAATACCAACGCCGTAGAACAAACTCCAGATGCGGGCCAATCGGGTTGCCTTCACAGCCCGTCGCCCAGCCGCGTGGCCCGCATCCATCCGCACCACCGTCGTTTCAAAAAGGAAGCGCCATGGCAGAACACATGACCCCGGTTGTCGCGAAGGTCTTGCCCGAGGAAAAGGCGGCCTTCGCGGCGGCAACCCAGCTCGTGGGCACCACGCCGTCCAACGCCATCCGCATGTTCATCGCCGCCTTCAATCGCTGCGGCACCTTCCCGTTCGACATCTCGCCCAACGGGGCTTTTGGCAAAGACTGTCCCCAGCAACTAGTCGTTAAAGAACGTCCCCAATGACTAGTCGTTGGGGACGTTCTTTAACGACTACCTGTCGGGAGGAGGTTGGCATGCTCAATGCGATGATTTGGGCGCTTGCCTGTTTTGGCGTCGTCGCTGCCGATATTGCCCTGAGCGTCGTTTTGTTCTCCGCCCTTGGCGTCGCATCGGTGTTCATGGGTTTTTCGATCGATGGCCTCGACATTCAATTGCTTCAGGCCGTCGCGCAGACGGCATCGTTTTTGATGGCGCTACTGTGGTGGCGTTATCTGTGGCCGCGTTCGTTTATGGCACGCCGGCAAAGCGAGCATCCGCTCGGCGGGGGAGCGCGTGGGGCGTGGAAACGCATCGCCTGCGTTATCGTGATTGGCTTGGCCCTGCAGGTGGTCGTTGGCTACGTGACCGACGCCGTGCTGTCGCTGTTGCCCGATGCCGCGGCCGACTACAGCGAGCTTGTCGAGGAAACAGGCATGGGCGACACCAGCTATCTCGCCGTCCTGACTACGGTGCTCGGCGCCCCATTTTGTGAGGAGCTGCTGGTGCGCGGCATTATTTTTGAGTTTTCGCTCCGAGCGTTTAATCCGCAGTGCCGCCCACTTTGGAAGCGCCGGCGTCGTGCGAGCGCGCAGGACGGCGCCATGGTGCCCTGGTCGGCCCCGAGTACCTGGGGCATCGCCGCGGCAATCGTGCTGCAGGCGGCGGTCTTCGGCTTTATGCACATGAACTGGGTGCAGGGTTGCTACGCGGGTGCCGCCGGCCTCATCTTTGGTTGGGTGCTCGTGACGACCGGAAAGCTCCGCTACACGATCCTGCTGCACTTTGCCTTTAATGCCGGGTCGTATCTCATGGGGCTGCTGTGGTTTGTGAACACTCCGCTCGACGTGGTGGTCACGGTTGCCATCGCCGGCTTTGTGCTGGTAGGGGCGATGCGCTCGCTGCGCCACGCGTGTGGGATGGACGCAGCGAGCGCGCCGCTGCCCTAGTTGCGACGTCCGCCGCCGTTGGCGCCCTGCCGTCCCTGGGCCGCGCGATTGCGACCGGCAGTGTTCTGTGCGCGCGACATGCCGCCGTGCCCCTTGCTACCCTTGGGCCCCTTGCCGCCGGCGCCGCCATGCGGTTTGCCGCCCTTCTTGCCGGTGCCATGCCCGCCGCCAGCAGACGTCTCGCCCGGGCGCGGGGGCACGGGACGAATCAGGCAATGCTTGGTGTAGCCAATCAGATCGCGGCGGCCGGCTTTTTCCAGCGCCTCGCGCACGAGCTTGTAGTTCTCGGGCTTGCGATACTGGATGAGCGCACGCTGCATGGCCTTCTCGTGCGGGTCGCGCGCCACGTAGATCGGCTCCATGGTGCGCGGGTCCACGCCGGTGTAGTACATGCAGGTCGACATGGTGGACGGCGTGGGGTAGAAGTCCTGCACCTGCTCGGGCATATAGCCCATGTCGCGCACGGCTTCGGCGAGCTCTACGGCTTCCTTCATCGTCGAGCCGGGGTGGCTCGAGATCAGGTATGGCACCACATACTGCTTGAGTCCGTATTCGCGGTTCAGGCGTTCAAATTTACGGCAGAACGCATCGTAGACGGCTCGGCTCGGCTTGCCCATCACGGACAACACCGCGTCGCTCACGTGCTCGGGTGCCACGCGTAGCTGGCCCGAGACATGATGCTCCAGCAGCTCGCGCAAAAACTCGTCCGAGGCGTCGGCCATGGTGTAGTCGAAGCGGATGCCGCTGCGGACGAAGACCTTCTTGACGCCCGGCAGCTGGCGCAGGTCGCGCAACAGCTGCGTGTAGCCGCTCTCGTCGACTACCATGTTCTTGCACACGCTCGGCCACAGGCAGCGCTTGTTCTTGCACACGCCGTGCTTGAGCTGCTTGTCGCAGGCAGGGCGGCTAAAGTTTGCCGTCGGTCCGCCCACGTCGTTGATGTAGCCCTTAAACTCGGGATCGCGCGTGAGCAGCTCGGCCTCGCGCATGATCGAGTCGTGGCTGCGCATCTGCAACACGCGGCCCTGGTGGAAGGTAAGGGCGCAAAACGAGCACTCGCCAAAACAGCCGCGGTTGGAGCTAATGGAAAACTTGATCTCGGCAAAGGCTGGCACGCCGCCCGCCGCGTCGTAGTCGGGATGCCAATCGCGTGCGTAGGGGAGTTCGGCAACCTCGTCCATCTCGTCGGTGGTGAGTGTTGCCGACGGCGGGTTCTGCACCACGTACACGCTGTTGGGATATGGCTCTACCAAGCGATGGCCGGTGATAGGGTCCATATTTTGCTGCTGCACGTTAAAGCTGCGGGCGTAGTTGAGCTTGTCAGCGGCAAGGTCGTCCCAGCTGGGCAGCAGGTCGTAGTCGTAGACCTCGTCGAGCGAACCCGTGCGGTAAACGGTGCCGTTGATATAGGTGATCTGATCGACGGGCAGCCCCGCGTCGAGCGCGTCGGCGATCTCGACAATCGCGTGCTCGCCCATGCCGTAGATGAGGATGTCGGCGCCCGAGTCGAGCAGCACCGAGCGCTTGAGCTTGTCCTGCCAGTAGTCGTAGTGGGCCAGGCGACGCAGGCTTGCCTCGATGCCACCGATAATGATGGGGGCGTCCTTAAACGTCTGGCGGATGAGGTTGCCGTAGACCGTGACGGCTCGGTTGGGACGGCGCCCCTCCTCGCCACCGGGGGTATAGGCGTCGGTGCGGCGGCGGTGCTTGGTCACCGAATAGTGGTTGACCATGGAGTCCATGTTGCCGGCACTGACGAGAAAGCCCAGGCGCGGCTCGCCGAGCACGGTGATGCTGGTGGGGTCGGTCCAGTCGGGTTGGCAGATGATGCCCACTTTGTAGCCGTGCGCGTCGAGGACGCGGCTGATGATGGCCATGCCAAAGCTGGGATGGTCCACATAGGCGTCGCCGCAGATGTAGACAAAGTCGCACTGGTCCCAGCCGCGTGCATCCATGTCGGCTCGACTGACGGGGAGGAATTTATCGCGGCCCGGGCGCCAGGGGCGGGCGGGCGTCGCTTGGGAATGCTTGGTGCGGGCGACCGTGGCCTGCGCCTTGCCGCCGCGCTTTTGCTGCTGGCCCTGTTTGCCCTGCTGACTGCGCTGGTTGTTCTGAGCGTGCTGAGGCTTTTTTGCCACGATCCCTCCCGGTGTCTGTATGCTGCACGTAATTGTAACCAGTCTTTTTGGGACGGGGCTAAAAAGACTGGGGGAGTACATGAGCTGGGGGATCGGCGCGTCGATACGGGGATCGTTTGTTTCCAGACTGTGTATCTGCGCGTTGGAGAACCCGTCTCGCGCGCACGCCATGTTGTCAATGGGTTACAGTATGAACGGCGGTTATGTTTCCGCCAACGCACGAGAGAGTCGTCAACAAGGAGGATGCACGACGATGCAGCGTGCCAAACAGATATCGGAGTCTATTGAGCTGGGCATCATCTTGGCGCTCGCCGGTGGCTTTATGGACGTGTATTCGTACATTGGGCGCGACCATGTTTTCGCCAACGCGCAGACGGGCAACATCCTGCTCGTGGGTGTAAGCATCTCGGAGGGCAACTGGCAGCTGGCGGGACGCTATTTCTTCCCCGTGGTGTCGTTTGCCGTGGGCATTATGCTTGCCGACCTGGTTCACGAGCGGTTCGGCAGCGTGATTCACTGGCGCCAGGTGACGGTGTTTTTTGAAGCCGTCATCTTGCTGGGCGTGAGCTTTATCCCCGGTGGCGGTTACAACCTGCTCGCCAACTGTCTCACTTCGTTTGCCTGCGGTATGCAGGTCGAGAGCTTCCGCAAGATTCACGGTCACGGTATCGCTACGACCATGTGCATCGGCAACTTGCGCAACGCGCTGCAAAACGTGGACGATTACATCATCACCCACAGGCGCGGCTTTTTGGAAAACGGCCTGCTGTACTTTGGCGTGATCTTTATCTTTGTGTTTGGCGCCGTGTTGGGCAACTGGTGTATTGAACGCATGGGCCTGCACGCCATCGTCGTGGCGAGCTTGCTGCTGTTTGTCGCGTTTGCCATCATGTTCATCGACCGCGAGCGCGACTTGCGCTTACGCTGGAAGGTTGCGGCCGAGGCTTGGAAAGAGGGCTGCCGAAAGTAACCGAATGCGGCAAAGGGACTGTCCCTTTGCCGCAGTTTTTTCATCTTCTGTTGAAACGCTTTAACACTTTTGACGTTCTCACGCATTTTTCGTTTCAAAAGCGTTAGGATGGGACTCATAGCGTGGGGCGTAATGGGTGCCCCGCACACGATGGGAGGCTATCAATGGCTAATCGTTTCGTTCTCAACACCATTTCTTATCATGGTTCCGGCGCCATCAAGGAGATCCCCGGCGAGCTCCAGCGTCGCGGTTACAAGAAGATTTTCGTCTGCTCCGATCCCGATCTGGTCAAGTTTGGCGTTACCGCTAAGGTGACCGACGAGCTCGACGCTGCCGGCATCGCTTGGAGCCTCTACTCCGAGATTAAGCCCAACCCCACCATCCAGAACGTCAAGGACGGCGTCGAGGCCTTTAAGGCCGCCGAGGCTGACGCTATCGTGACCATCGGTGGCGGCTCCTCCATGGACACCGCCAAGGCCATCGGCATCATCATCAACAACCCCGAGTTCGCCGATGTCCGCAGCCTCGAGGGCGTTGCTCCCACCAAGAACCATGCCGTGTTCACCATCGCCGTGCCGACGACCGCCGGTACCGCTGCCGAGGTGACCATCAACTACGTCATCACCGACCCCGAGAAGGTCCGCAAGTTCGTGTGCGTCGACACCAACGACGCCCCCGAGGTCGCCGTCGTCGACCCTGACATGATGGCTTCCATGCCCGCCGGCCTGACCGCTTCCACCGGCATGGACGCACTGACCCACGCCATCGAGGGCTACACCACCAAGGGCGCCTGGGAGCTTTCCGACATGTTCCACTTTGAGGCCATTAAGCTGATCAGCGAGAACCTGCGCGACTCCGTCGCCGAGGCCAAGTCCGGCCAGCCCGGCTCCGGCCGTGAGGGCATGGCTCTTGGTCAGTATGTCGCCGGCATGGGCTTCTCCAATGTTGGCCTGGGCATCGACCACGCCATGGCTCACACCCTGTCCGCTCACTACGACACCCCGCACGGCGTCGCTTGCGCCATGCTGCTGCCGATCGCCATGGAGTTCAACAAGCCGGTTTGCGCTGAGCGCCTGGCCAAGGTTGCCGTCGCCATGGGCGTTGACACCACGGGCATGAGCACCGCCGAGGCCGCCGATGCCGCCATCGCCGCCGTTAAGCAGCTCTCTGCCGACGTGAACATCCCACACGTCTGCGAGGCCATGAAGGCTGACGAGATCGAGATCCTGGCCAAGGACGCCATGGCTGACGCCTGCTTCCCGGGCAACCCGCGCGAGGCGACGCTCGACGACGTCATCGAGCTCTTCAAGAAGATCTGCCCGGCTGCCTAACCCAGTTTGGTGGTCCTTCGCCCGTAGGCGTATGGTCTTTTGACTTGCTGCTGGCCCCGCCGTGCTGCGCACGGCGGGGCTTTTTGTGCTGCGTCAATGTCCTGAGACGGGTAAAACCAAAGCATGCTGCCCGCTGCGGATAGGTGGTGCACTTCCCAGCGTGCATTTTTGGGAGTATTCAGCAAGCTCTGAAAAATGCATAACGTTGTGAATGGGCCGTAGTGGCCCGCGGGCGCCCATCGACAGCCCCTGTGGGCGGGCTATCGATGGACGGAGATGGCTGTCGCCGCGTTTTTGGTTTGCGACGGTCTACAACACTGCTGTAACCGCGTCGTTTTGTCGTTTGTGATGGGGTCGTTGGGGCCCACGGTGCTGAATACTCCGTTTTTTGCACGGTCCAAGGTGGGGTACCCTGAGACGAAGCAAAAAGATGTCTCATATTTATGCAGATACTGATAGGATTTATGCAAGATTCGGGTTGTAAACCGTGCGCGTGCACAAAACCGGTGCGGGGACGTCGGGAGGCGGCTCGGCTCCTAGGGCATTGACCGTGCAGAACGGTTAAAATCGGGACTCGGTCTTAGTTTTACTTGGAAGGATGCATATGGCTTCTAATGTTGATGCTTCTCTAGGGGGGACGCTCTCCTATATCGCGGGACAGCTTAAGACGCTGACTTCTATCGCCTCGCCTACGGGCTATACCCGTGCGGCTACTGATTATCTGATGGAGGCCCTGCGCGATATGGGCTTTGGGCCCGAGCGTTCTAATAAGGGTAACGTGCTCGTTGAGCTTGGCGGCGAGGGCGAGCCGCTCGTACTGGCGAGCCATGTCGATACCCTAGGCGCCATGGTGCGTTCCATTAAGGACAATGGCCGCCTGCGCCCCACGACGCTCGGTGGGCATCAGTGGTCTACGGCCGATGGCGAGAACTGCACCGTCTACACGCGCGACGGCAATGTCTACACGGGCGTGGTTCTTAACACCGAGCCTTCGGCGCACGTGGCCGACGAGCCGGTCAAGACCATCGAGAAGAACATGGAGATCTTGCTCGACGAGAACGTCGACAGCAAGGACGATGTGCTTGAGCTGGGCATTCAGACCGGCGACATCATCGCTATGGATCCTCGCACGACGGTGACGGAGAGCGGCTACATTAAGAGCCGCTTCCTGGATGATAAGCTATCGGCCGCCATTTTGTTGGGCTTGGCGCGTGCCGTCGCCGCTGGCGAGGTGACGCTTTCGCGTAAGGTTTCGCTGCTCTTTACCGTGTACGAGGAGGTGGGCCACGGCGGCGCCTTCGTGCCGGCCGACACGCGCGAGATGATCAGCGTTGACATGGGCTGCGTGGGCGACGACCTAGGCTGCACCGAGCACATGGTGTCGATCTGCGCCAAGGATTCGGGCGGTCCGTACAACTACGACCTGGTGACGGCGCTGTCCAATATCGCGCGCGAGCTTGAGCTCGATTACGCTATCGACGTGTATCCGCATTACGGTTCGGACGTCGAAGCCACGCTCTCTGCCGGCTACGACATTCGCCATGGTCTGATCGGCCCCGGCGTGTATGCGAGCCACAACTACGAGCGTAGCCACATGGACGGCGTGCGCAACACCTTCGAGCTCGTCCGCGCCTACGTACAGCGCTAGCGATGCAGCGGCCTCGGCTGATACGGCAGTACCGACCGAGGCCGTCCTCTCTAAGTTGCGGTGAAATAGGGACTGTTTGGCGGTTTTAAACGCTTAAACAGTCCCTATTTCACCGCAACTTATGAAGGGGATGGGACTACTTGATGGCGCCGGTCACGGTACCGCCGCCGAGGACGATGTCGCCGCGATAGACTACAACGGCTTGGCCGGGGGCGATGGCTCGCTGCGGCTCGTCAAAAGTCAGCAGCATTTGCCCGTCTTCGCCGCGCGTAAGGGTCGCTGCTTGGTCTTTCTGACGGTAACGGTACTTGGCGCCCACGCGAATGCCGCCGGCATCGAGTTCTGCCTCCATGCGGTCGGCAGGGGCGCTCCAGATCCAGTCGTCGGCCGTGAGTGCTGTGGCCGTTAGGTCCTCGGCCTCGCCCAGATGCACGGTGTTGTTGACGGCGTCGACGCCTGTCACGTATACGGGATGCGCCATCGCTACGCCCAAACCCTTGCGCTGGCCGATGGTATAGCGCAGTGCGCCGTTGTGGCGCCCGACCACGCTGCCGTCGCGCCATACAATATCGCCCGGCTCGGCGGCATGTCCGCAGCGGCGCTCGATATAGCCCGCGTAGTCGCCGTCTGGAATAAAGCAGATATCCTCGCTCTCGGCCTTTTTGGCGTTGGCAAAGCCCTGTTCGGCGGCAATGCGGCGCACGTCGCGCTCTTTGTCCAGCCCGGCCAGCGGAAAGATTGTGCGCGACAGCCGCTCCTGCGTGAGCGAATACAAAAAGTAGCTCTGGTCCTTCTTGGGGTCCTCGCCGCGATGCAGCTGCCAGGTGCCGTCGGACGCCTGGCTCGTTTTGGCGTAGTGACCTGTGGCGATGTAGTCGCAGCCCATATCGAGTGCCGCATCGAGCAGCGCGCCAAACTTAATATGGCGGTTGCAGATGATGCACGGATTGGGCGTCAGCCCCTCCTGGTAGGCGTTAACAAAGCGCTCGATTACGTTGCGGTCGAAGGTCTGCTGCAGGTCGAGCACATGGTGGGGTATCCCCAGGCGCTCGGCGACGGCCTTTGCATCAGCGATGTCGCGGTCGACCTTACTCATGCCCGTGACGGGATCGGGCGCGGGACAGGTGAGGCGCATGGTGACACCGACGCATTCGTAGCCCTGGCGCTTGAGCAGATAGGCAGTCACGCTGGAATCGACGCCGCCGCTCATGGCGACGAGCACGCGCTTGTTGTGCATGGGGAGGTTCTCCTTGGTGGCATGTGGCCAAAAAAGAAAAGCGGCGCGGGAGGCTGGTTCCGCGCCGCAGACATTGTAGCAAGTTCGGGTGTCATGTGGGACGCCCTGTTGGGATGAGCCCAGGCTGCCAGAAGAGAGGGAAGGCCGGCGTGCCTTGGACTCGTTCTAAGAACGAGAAGCTCTAGTCCTGGAACAGTGCCGTGGACAGGTAACGCTCGCCGGTGTCGGCAAGCAGGGCCACGATGGTCTTCCCCTCGTTCTCGGGGCGCTTGGCCAGCTGCAGTGCGGCCCACACGGCGGCACCGGACGAAATGCCCACGAGCACGCCCTCCTTGTGGCCCACGGCACGGCCGGTGGCAAAGGCGTCGTCGTTCTCGACGGGGATGATCTCGTCATAGACCTGGGTGTCGAGGACGTCGGGCACAAAGCCGGCGCCGATGCCCTGGATCTTGTGCGGGCCGGCCTGGCCCTTGGAGAGCACCGGGGAGGTGGCGGGCTCGACGGCGACGACCTTAATCTCGGGGTTCTGCTCCTTGAGGAACTCGCCCACGCCGGTCACGGTGCCGCCGGTTCCAACGCCGGCGACGAAGATGTCGACCTTGCCGTCGGTGTCATCCCAGATCTCGGGGCCGGTCGTGGCCTTGTGGATGGCGGGGTTGGCGGGGTTCACAAACTGGCCGGCGATAATGCTGTTGGGCGTCTCCTTCTGCAGCTCCTCGGCCTTGGCGATGGCGCCCTTCATGCCCTTGGAACCGTCGGTGAGCACGAGCTGTGCGCCATATGCCTGCATAAGTTTGCGGCGCTCGACGGACATGGTCTCGGGCATGGTGATGATCACCTTGTAGCCGCGAGCCGCCGCCACCGAGGCGATGCCGACGCCGGTGTTGCCGCTCGTGGGCTCGATGATGGTGTAGTCGCCGCCGCGCACGAGCTTGCCGGCCTTTTCGGCCTCGTCGATCATGTTCTTGGCGACGCGGTCTTTAACGGACCCGGCGGGGTTGAAGTATTCCAGCTTGACGAGCACGCGGGCCTTGAGGTCCTCATCGGCCTCAAAGTGAGTGAGCTCCAGAAGCGGGGTGTGGCCGATAAGCTGATCGATGGACGTGTAAACATTGCTCATGGTGAACCTCCAAAGTGTTCAAATGACTGGATACCGTGTGGTTTTACGGTGTGTATAACAGCTAAACCCACAAACCTTATGGGTTGTTTGTTTTGCTGTTGGCAAGCATAGTAGACAGTAAAGCCTAGTAACGCAATAGGAAATAGAAGATTATTACGAGTCGATTAACCATCTTGACGGGAATGGGTATTTTCAAAACCAATTTTTCGGCTAGAATTTCTACGGACTAAATGACCGAAAGGCAGCACTATACATGTTGGTTTCTACTAAGGGCAGATATGCCCTGCGCGTTATGGTCGATCTGGCCGAGCACCAGGCGGCCGGTCGCATCCCGCTCAAAGAGATCGCGGCGCGACAGGGGATTTCCGAGAAATATCTCGAGAACATCTTGGCTACGCTCGTGCGCGCCAACATGCTTTCGGGTATGCGTGGCAAGGGCGGCGGCTATGTGCTCACGCGCCCGCCCGAGCAGTACACGGTGGGCGAGATCTTGCGCCTGACCGAGGGCAGTCTGGCGCCGGTCGCCTGTCTGGATGGCGACTGCAAGGGCTGCTCGCGTTCGGATGAGTGCCCCACGCTCGACGTGTGGAAGAACCTGGACAAGCTCATCAACGACTACCTCGACGGTGTGACGCTTGATCAACTTGTCGCTCCCAATCATGGCTACGACTACGTCATCTAACCCACACCTGCATTTGGGGACGGGGTGGAAATGGTAGATTCTCTCGCCCTTTGAGACTTGAAAAATAAGAAGGCCGCCCATTTTTGCGATGGGCGGCCTTCGTTTTGGGCTGTTGAGACGGACATGGCCGGAATGGCCGTTTTAGTCCTCGGCGATGCTGTCGAGGATGCTGCGCGTGATGGACACCAGGATGCTGCCCATAAAGGCCGATCCAAAGCTGGCGATGGAGATGCCGACGCCCAGCAGGTTGACCGACAGGTAGCTCGCGAGCTCAAGCATAAAGCTGTTGACGACAAGCTGGAAAATGCCCAGCGTAATGATCGTGAGCGGCAGCGAGATGACCGTAAGGAACGGTTTGACGAACGAATCGACAATGTTCAGGAACAGTCCCACAAAGGCAAAGCAGACCCAGGTCTCGGCAAAGCCGAAGGGTTGGATACCGGGGACGAGGAACGTGGCGATCGCGATGGCGATCGAGGTGAAGAGCCAGTTAAGCATAAAGCGCATGGCGTGAATCCTTTCTTGCGCCGGGATTGCTGGCGTCGCGTGAAGCGGCTTACGGCGGCGACCTGGATGGTTGCGCGGGCGCGCCGCGGTGTTTGGGCGCCCATTGTCTCAAATATTCGTGGAGCTTACGTGCGCATATGGTTTCTAAACGGCGTTCGTCCTGAAAAACGCGCCGCTGGCAGAGAGTCTTGTCGCTTTAGTTTGGTGGTGTGCTACACTGCTACGGGCAAAAGCCACAGGCGTTGCCCTATTGCATAGAACGGGCGAACGATGCCCGATGTCAGTATCAACTTCGATGCCTTTTGGCGGGTTTGGCGGTGATCGATGAATATCGAGAACATGTTTGACAAGCCTGATGTCAAGCAGCTGGTCCACGCATTTAGCCTTTTGGACGACGAGAAGGATATCCAAGCGTTTTTGACCGATATCTGCACGCCGCGCGAGATTTGCGACCTTTCTCAGCGTTTGCAGGTTGCGCGCTATTTGGACGAGGGCGAGCCTTATGTTGAGGTTCAGGCCCGTACCGGCGCTTCGTCCACCACGGTGAGCCGCGTTTCAAAGGCGCTGAACGGCGAGTACGGTGGCTACCGCAAGATCCTCATTAAGTTGGAGGATGGCGAGTAGGCCAGCGACAACATTGAATTACGAAGAACCGTCCCTCCGGGGGCGGTTTTTATATGCCTGCAATCGGCTGGTGCGTTGGGTTCAGGTTGCTTTGTACCAAAAGATGGAACTGCGGTGGCAATGTGTCCGCTTGGGCGGGTAGGATGGATGCATTGATTATTGCGAACGGTTTGAGCGGAGGACCATGCCTGTTCGAATCTATACCACCAATACCGGCACGGATTTGAGCGATGCCGAGTCGGCGCTGCTTGCCGACCTTATTGCCCGTCACGGGCGTGCCGTGTTGCTGGCACCAACGTTTGCCGAGCTCGACCTGTGCCGTCATGATGCGGCGGAAGCCGGGGTTTCACTGGGTATCGACTACAAGACGCCTTCGTCGTGGCTTCGCTCGCTTTGGGAGCTTTTGGGCGACGGGCGCGATTTCGTCGACAACCTGCAGCGCCAGATGCTGTTTTCGGATATGATTGCCCGCCGCGATGATGCCGATCTTCAGCCGCTTTCGTGTGGCCAGGGCACGGTGCGCATGCTCGCGCGCATGGCTCGCGATGTGCTTCCGGGTGTGGCAGGGACGGGTGCCGAGCGATGCGGTGGCAACAATTGCCAGCCTGAGCCAAAAAGCGATGCTGAGGCTCGCGTGTTCGAGCTTTTGCGCGCCTACGCGAGCGGCTTGGACCGTCGAGACATGGTCGAGCCCTGCGAGGCAGCTGACATTATGGCCGGCGCTTTGACCGACAGCCTGCCGGCGTGCACCCGCGCCGTTTGCGTGCGCGGCGTCACGTCATTTACGTATAGCCTGCTCGAGCTGCTGTCCGCCGTGGCAAACAACGGGGGAGAGGTTGTCGTGCTGCTCGCCCGCGAGCAAGCGGCGATGCGTGAGGAGCTGGCCACGGCCCTTGATGCCCGCGGTGTGCTGTTTGAGGTTGCACCGCTGGACGAGGATGCTGGCGCTCCCGCGACTGCTCCAAAGTCCGTCGTACGTCCTGCCTTTGTGGAAGTCGCCGGCCCCCATGCTCGTGCCCGTGTCTATGCGGACGTCATCGATAAGATGGTGAAAGCGCACAAGGAGTCCAATGTCAACGATGCCGCCTCCGCGCCCGCCGATCCCGTGCGCGTGCTCGTTGTTTCTGCCCGGGCACCCCAGCTGTTCGGTGAGCTCGCCGCTCGTTTGGCGGCGCGCCACGTTGCTGCCGAGACGACCGAGTTCACGGCGTTTTCTCAATCCATTGTGGGCAGGCAGTTCACGGCGCTCGCCAACCTGATCGAGCGTATGAAGGCCGCCGACGAAGGGGCAGCTTCTAAGACTGAGTGGTGGCCCGCTCCGGAGCTTACCGACTGGATTTACAGCCCGCTTTCGGGTGCCGACGCCGCCAGCGCGCGCACGTTCGACAAGAATATGCGTCTCTCGCGCAGCAAGACTACCGCGGGCGTCAAGAGCTTGCTGCAGAGCGTGCAGGGCCAGATCAGGGGCGCGCGTAAAGCGGCGAGTGACGAGAACTGGTTTAAGAACGTGCCGTGCGTGGTCTCGGACGTGTTCCAGGCGCTGTGGCGCGACAAGCCCGTGACGGCGCTCAAGGCCATGCTTGCCGCCGCCGAGGCGCTGCCCGATCGCGCGTTTGGCGGTCTCGACGGTCAGGCCCGTCGCCAGGCTGAAACGGCCCTACTGCGCCACGCCATCGACATTCTTATGAACGAAGCCCGCGTGCTCGATGTGTCGCAGACAGCGACCGTGCCCGTGCTCGACGGCGTTCGCACCAAGGTGGATAAGCGCAGCGCCGCTTACGATTACGAGACCTACGAGGTCGATCGCACGCCACGGGCGCAAGTGCGCTTCGTGTCGCTTGCCGATGCGTCGGTTCTGCGTCCTGGCGGCTACGATGCCGTGCTGTTTGCCGATGTCGACCTGGACAGCTATCCGCTTTCGCACGAAGAGGGCCCGCTTGCCACGTTGACGGCCGAGCTGCGCCGCGACGGCGTGTCTTTGGAGCCCGCCGCCCTGCTGCGCGTGCGCTTTGGCCGTGCGATGCAGGCGGCGAGCGGTCCGGTCGCGCTCGCCCGCGTGACGCACGATCGACAGGCACGCGAATGCTACCCGGCAGCCGTATGGACAGAGCTGCGGGCACATGCCGAGGCCGCTGGCGCTGCCAAGCCCACGCGCGTGGGCGAGGGCGATATCATCGCCGACTTTGATCCCGCGGCAGGCGAAGGTCTTAGGCGCGAGCGCGTGACCTGCGAAGCTCCTCAGCATCTGAGCGATGAAGCCATTCCGTATCTGGTCCTGCGCCGTCGCGATGGCGAGGGCGAGGATGCGCCGCTGGTGCCGCGCCTGACGTCTGCCTCGCAGATCGAGGCCTATTCGACCTGCCCGCTATGCTGGTTCGTCTCGTACCGCGTGAAGCCCCAGTCGATCGACGCCGGCTTTGGCAATATGGAGAAGGGCAACTTTGTCCACGACGTGCTGGAGCATCTGCACGCCCGTCTGCCCCAGGAAGGCATGGAGCGCGTGACGCCCGAGAACCTGCCGCGCGCTCAGGAGCTGCTGCGCGAGGTCTTTGACGAGACATTGGCCGAGCATGCCTCCAAGCGTGGCAACGAGGGTCCGCTCGTGCCGCTCTCTCCGGTAGAGGAGCGCCAGGTGGCCGAGATTCTGCCGCAGCTGGAGGGTGTGCTTGCCTATGAAGCCGAGGCGCTGACTCCTTTTGCTCCACGCTACCTGGAGTTTGCCTTTAACGATCTTAAAGTCGAGTATGCCGGTTGGCCGCTCGGCGGGCGTATCGACCGCGTGGATGTGGATGCCGAGAATCGCGCCGTGGTAATCGACTACAAGCATCGTTCGGGCGTCGAGGAGTTTAAGCTCGCCGACCCCACGGTGCGCGACGAGGAGTCGGGCGAGGCTCCCATCGACGATCCGCGCTGGCTGCCGACGCATACCCAAACGCTCATCTACGCGCAGGCCATGCGCCGGGCGCTGGATCTGGATACCCGCGCGGCGCTCTATTTTTCGACCAAGGGTGGCAAACCGGCGCTGCGAGGCGCCGCGAGTGCCGAGCTGCTCGAGGAGGAGCGTGGTGACGGCCGCATCCCGGGGCTTAAGAAGGGCTTTCCCGGTGAGGGCGGCAACATGGACTTCGATGCACTGCTCGATCGCGTGGAGGCCGGCATCGCCGAGCGCTTGCGCGAACTCGAGGCGGGCAACGTCGCTGCTGTCGACCCGGCGTCGACAAAGGCCGCGCATGGCCGCTGCTCGTATAACCACGAAGGTACGTTTGTAAGGAGGGGCGTGTAGACCATGGATCTTTCGACCTTGATGCCGCAACAGCTGCAGATCGTCAAGACGCTCGACCGTCCGCTGTTTGTCTCGGCGGGCGCCGGTTCGGGCAAGACCTTTACCCTCACGCGTCGCATCGTCTATGCGCTCTCGCCCGAATCCGGTCCGTTCGTTGAGCATCTGGACCAGGTGCTCGCCATTACCTTTACCAAAGATGCCGCGGCCGAGATTCGCGACCGCGTGCGCCGTGCGCTTATCGACAAGGGCATGGACGAGGAAGCACTGACCGTCGACGACGCGTGGATTTCGACCATTCACGGCATGTGCTCGCGTATCCTGCGCGCGCATGCGCTGGAGCTGGGCATCGACCCCGAGTTCACGGTGCTCACCGATACCGACGAGCTTATGGACCAGGCTGTTGAGCATGTGCTGGCCCGCGCGACGGCGCCCGATGCCGCCCCCGAGCTCGCGGCATCGCTCAAGGCCCTCTATGCCTGGTATCCCATGGCGGGCGAGGGCGGTTCCTTTGGCACCGGCACGACCATCAAGGGCCTGGTGCGCGACCTGCTGGAGCTGTCGAGCCAGTTGCCGGGCGGTATGGACGACGTGTGCGTGGCGCGCGGCCAGGCCGATACCTCGGCACTCGCCGATGCCTATCGCGCGGCGCTGGGCGCAAGCAAGGCCGCGACCGAGAAGGCGCAGATGGCACTCGACGCCATTGACGCGTTCGAGGCGAGCGGCAAGACCATGGCCGATGCAGCGCGACTCATGATGTCGTGCACCATGCCGCGCGCGAGCAAGGCATTCCCTAAGGAGCAGGTCGAGCTGCTCAAGGCCGAGGCCGCCGATGCGTTTATCAATATCGTGCTTGCCTGCGGTGGCCCGGCGCTCGATGCGCTGGTGGGCCTGGCCCGTTCCGTGGAGGCTGAGTATCGCGCGCTGAAGGCTGCCCAGTCCGCTCTCGATAATAACGACCTGCTGCGTATGGCTTACGAGGCGTTGCGCGATTACCCTGCCATCCGTGCTGCGTACGAGGGCCGCTTTAAGATGGTCATGATCGATGAGTTTCAGGATACCGACCAGATGCAGGTCGATCTGATACGCTACCTGACGGGTGCGGGGGAGCGCGCGCTGTGCACCGTGGGCGATGCACAGCAGTCCATCTATCGCTTCCGTGGCGCCGAGGTCGAGGTGTTTCGCCGCCAGGAGCGCAAGGTGGGCTCCTCTGCTGCGCCCGAGACGGCTGTCGCATCCGATGCCCCCGCTGGCGAGCTCGTCAAACTCGTGCGCAACTTCCGCAGCCACGACGAGGTGCTGCGCTACGTAGCACGCGTCTTTGACGGCAACACCGGTGGTTTGATGCAGGGGTTCTTGGATCTTGAACCGAGCGACAAACGCGAGGACAAGCTCAAGGCGAAGGCTTCGCGCCGCCAGGCGCTGTTCGTTGCCGGTGGCAGCACCCAGGAGCGAACGCAGGCGAAAGCTCGTGCGATTGCGGAGCGGTTCCAAGCGCTCGTCAAAGCGGGCCAGCCCCAGGGCGGCATGGTACTGCTGCTGGGCCGCATGACCAACGCCGACGTCTACGCCCAGGCCTTCCGCGATCAGGGGCTCGACTGCGTGATCGCAGGCGGCTCGGTCTTTGCCCAGGCAGCCGAGGTGCAGACGGTGCGTGCCCTGGTCTGCGCGCTCGCCAATCCGGCCGATACGGCGCAGGGCCTTATGCCACTGCTCGCCTCGCCGATGTTTGCGCTCGGTGCCCAGGAGTTCCTGGCGCTGGCGACCAAGCTCGATAGCGAGACAGGGGAGACCTCGCGCCGGAATATCGACATGGGCATCATGAGCGATTTCGACGTGCCGGGTTTGCAAGACTTGCCGCTTGTGACGCGCGCCCGCGAGGTGCTGCGGTATGCGCTTCGTCGCGTGGGCCGCGATTCGTTCGCCGCCATCGCGCGCGACGTGGTCAACGCCTCCGGCTGGTTTGTGCGTCTGGGACAGCGTGGTCCCGAGGGCAAGGCCATTGCCGCCAACGTGCTCAAGGCGCTCGACGCCGTGGCTGAGGCTGAGGCCGAGTTCGGCAACTCGCCGCGTTCCATCGCGCTTGCCTTCGACCGCTTCTTGGCGGGCAAGGAAGCCCCGGGTGCCCTCAACGAGGAAGGCGACGGCGCGGTGCGCATCATGACGGTGCATGCCTCCAAGGGTCTGGAATATCCGGTCGTGGCGGTCGCCGAGTGCTTTGGCGTGCGTAAGTCCTCGGGTGCGGCACAGATGGGTCGCGTCGAGGGCGGAGCGCAGGTCGTGGCACTGCCGGCACGCTTCGACGGCGTTAAGCTTGCCGACGGTACCTTTGTGAAGGGCGACGACGTCAAAAAGCAGTTTGAGCACGCGTTTAAGGGCAAGGGCACGTCGCTGTGGCTGCCGCCGGAGCTCATGGAGGACGTCTGTGCGACGGGTTCTCCCGCCGAGGCATTTGCTCGCCTGCGCAACGCCGACCTGCAGCTTTCGCTCGAGGAGCGGGCCCGCTTGCTCTATGTTGCCATGACGCGTGCGCGCGAGCTAGTGATCTTGGCGATGGATGCCGGCGTGAGCCGCGGCAAGGTGACGGCGCCGACCTTCGACGTCGAGACCGATCTGACCTACGATGTGCTGCGCCGTATTTTGCCGACCGACGCTCTGGACATGCCGCAGCTCGATGCCGACCGCCTGGTGTTCGACAACTCCCAGCCGGGCGACTACGAGCTCATTTCGCTCGCGGGCTTTACCTTTGGCGAGCAGGCGTTTGAGGCCAACGCTTCGCTGGATGCCGAGGGCAGGCTTGTTCGTGGCGATGCCGATACGGATGCTGCCGACGATTCGGCCAGTACAATCGTCCCCGGTCCTGCCGACCCCAAGCCCGATTCGTTTGAGCTTGTGTATCCCCAGGCAGTGGGCGTGCGCATGGGCATCTGTCCGTATCCGATGCGTGACTCGTATAGCTACTCGTCAATCGCCGCGGCACTCCATGCCGAGACGGAAGACCGTGCCGCCGAGGCTCGTGTTCCCATGGACGAGTCCGGCGATGATGCAGAGTCGGATGGCTCGGAGATGACGGATGCAGACGTGGCCGCTGTCGAGCCCGCCGGCAATCCCATGGCGCTGGGCTCGGCCTTCCACGCCGCCTGCCAGTGGCTCATCGAGATGGGTGCCGATGCGCTGCCCGCTGAGCGTGCTGACGCCCTGGCTCGCCTGTGGTGTCTGACGCCGGAGCAGCGCGAACGCTTCGATGTTGCCCTGGACCGCTGGCTCAAGTCGGCTGTTCGTGCCGACCTGCTCGCGTGGCCGTGCGTTCGCGCCGAGGTGCCGTTCTTTTCGTTGGGCTGCGAGGACGAGGACATCGCTCGCTACGGCGCCTATGCCGAAGGCGCCATCGATGCACTGGCGACCGACCCGGCCGATCCGTCACGCGCACTGGTCATCGACTACAAGACGGGCGGCACACCGGACGAGACGCCGGACCAACTGCTCGAGAAGCACGCCCTGCAGGCGCGCGTTTACGCCGACGTGTTGCACAAGGCGGGCTTTGAGACGGTGACGGTCAAGTTCGTTCGCGTGGAGCAGGCGAATCCAGCCATCTTCGTCGAACCCGCCGAACCTCAAGTAGTCACCTACAATCTCTAGCCCTCAGATAACTTGCGGTGGAATAGTTCTGTATTGCGGCCCAGGTGGCCCAGGCGGGAACTATTCCACCGCAACTGCAAGAGGAGCCGTGTGGGTTTGGCTAGGTTCGGGTGCTGTCCGTGCCGTGGGGTAAAATCGTTCAGTCAGAACACGAACCCGCATCGGAGCTCATCACATGGCATTCGTCCATCTGCACAATCACACTGTTTTCTCCATGCTCGACGGCGCAACCCGTATCCAGGATATGGTCAACCGTGCCGTTGAGCTGGGCATGCCCGCCGTGGCCATCACCGACCACGGCTACATGTACGGCGTGCCCGACCTGGCGCTGGCCTGCGACGCCGTCAACCACAACACGCCCGAGTACAAAACCTGGAGCCACGACAAGGCCTTCTTGGAAAAGGACCGCCGCGACGAGCTGGTGGAGCCCGATCCCGAGGAAAACCCGCGCGAGCATGCCCAGTATGTGAAGGACATGGCCATGTGGGACGAGAAGGGCAACATCGACGAGCTCAAGCCGCCCCTGGTCATCAAACCCATCTTTGGGTGCGAGGTCTACTTTACGCCGGACGAGACGCTCGCCCGCGACCACAAGCCCGAGCTCTACCACATGATCCTTCTGGCCAAGGACCAGGAGGGCTACGTCAACCTGATGCAGACGGTCTCCGAGGCCGCCGTACAGGGCTTTTACTACAAGCCCCGTGTGACGCTCGACAACCTGCGCCGCCACGCCAAGGGCATGATCTGCACCAGCGCCTGTATCGCCGGCATCATCCCCAAATACATCGACCGCGGTGACATGGAAGGCGCCATCAAGTGGGCCGAGACCTTCCGCGACACCTTCGACCCCGGCGACTTCTACATCGAGATCCAGGAACACGGCATCACCACCGACAACGGTCTGACCGACGAGCAGATGGACCGCACGCTCATCGACATCGCCAAACAGGTGGGCGTCAAGGTCATCGCGACCAACGACTTCCACTACCTGCGCCGCGAGGACGCGCCCGTGCAGGACGTCATCATGTGCATCGGCATGAACGCCAAGGTCGATGACCCCAACCGCATGCGCATGACCGGCTCGGAGTTTTACATGAAGACCGAGGAGGAGATGCGGGCGATGTTCCCGTATTGCCCCGAGGCCTGCGACAACACGCTCGAGATTGCCGACAAGTGCTACGTGGAGCTCGACTGGGACTCCATCATCCTGCCGCGCTTCCCGTTGCTCGATCCCGGCGAGACGCACGAGAGCCAGTTCCGCCGCGAGTGCGAGAAGGGCCTGCGCCAGCACTACGGTGACGACTGGGCCACGCGCGAGATCGGCGGAGTCAACATCAAAGAGCGCTTTGAGTACGAATACAAGGTCATCTGCGACAAGGGCTTTGCCGCCTACTTCTTGATCGTTGCCGAGTACGTGCAATGGGCCAAGGACAACGGCATCGGCGTCGGCCCCGGCCGTGGTTCTGCCGCCGGCGCTATCGTCGCCTACGCCATGAACATCACCGCGTTCGACCCGCTCGAGAACGGCCTGATGTTCGAGAGGTTCCTGTCCCCGCAGCGTACCGAGATGCCCGATATCGATATGGACTTCGACGATGAGCGGCGCCTCGAGGTCGTGGAGCACGTTCGCCAGCTCTACGGCCCCGAGAAGGTCACCCACGTCATCACCTACTCGACCATCAAGGCCAAGCAGGCCATCAACGACGCTGCGCGCGTCCTGGACTATCCGGTCTACATGGGCCAGCGCCTGTCCAAGATGGTCTCGAGCGACCCCAAGGTCAAGCTCAAGCAGGTGCTCGACAAACAACCTGGCAAAGAGGATCTGTTTAACCCCGACTTTGCCGAGGCATATAAAAAGGACGACGACGCCCGCCGTGTCATCGACACGGCGCTCTCGATCGAGGGCCTCACCCGCGGCGAGGGCGTGCACGCGTGTGCCGTTCTAATCTGCCGCGACCCCGTCAACGAGCACGTGCCCACCAAGCTCGACACCAAGGGCGGCGTCGAGATTACCCAGTACGAGGGCCATACCGTTGCCGACATGGGCCTGCTCAAGATGGACTTCCTGGGCCTGCGCACGCTGACGGTTATCTCCAAGGCCAAGGCCAACATCAAAAAGAACTTCGGCATCGACATCAAAGAGGAAGAGATTCCCTTTGACGATCCCGAGATCTTTAAGCTCATGGGCTCCGGCCACACCGCCGGCGTCTTCCAGGTCGAGTCCGCCGGCATGACGGCCACGATCAAGAACATGAAGCCCACCGAGTACAAGCACGTCGTAGCATTGATCGCCCTGTACCGCCCGGGCCCGCTGGGCGCCGGCATGGTCTCGTCCTACATCAACCGTATGAACGGCAAGGAGCCGGCCGTCTCCTACGACGACCGTCTGGACGACATCCTGGGCGAAACCTACGGCACCATGGTCTACCAGGAGCAGGTTATGCTCATCTCCGTCGAGATGTGTGGCTTCTCCAAGGGCGAATCGGACTCGCGTATCCGTAAGCCCGTGGCTAAGAAAAAGATTAAGCTGCTCACGTCGACGGTGCTGCACTGGGAGGATGGCTCGGACGAGACCACCTACGACCACTGGATGAACGGCGCTATCAAGAACAACTACACGCGCGAGGTCGCCCAGAAGATTTGGGACGATGTTCTCGAGTTCGCGTCTTACGCCTTTAACAAGTCGCACTCCGCCGGCTACGCCATCCTGGTTATGCAGACGGCGTGGCTCAAGGCGCACTATCCGCACGAGTACATGGCGGCCGTTCTGACGTCCTACACAGGCAAGACCGACAAGATCGTGCACTACGTCTCGGCATGCCGTCACGACGGCATTCCCGTGCTTTCGCCAGATGTCAACGAGTCCGGCACCGAGTTCACGGCTACCAAGGAAGGCGTGCGCTTTGGTCTGGCCGGCATCCGCGGCGTGGGTACCGGCGTGGCGCAGGCGATTATCGCCGAGCGCGAGGCAGGCGGCCCGTTTAAGACGCTGCACGACTTTGTCGAGCGCGTGGATTCGAGCCAGGCCAACCGCCGCGTGATCGAGTCGCTGATCAAGGCAGGCGCCTTCGACTCCACGGGCTATCCGCGCCGCCAGATGATGCACTTTGTGGACAAGAACAACCCCGAGAACATCATCGATGCCGCGGTAAAGCGCCAGAAGGACCGCGCGAGCGGCCAGACCTCGTTCTTCGACATGTTTGGTGATGTTGAGGGCTCGGGCTTCGAGGTCAGCGTGCCCGATCCGGACGGCCAGGAATGGGACCGCCACCTCAAGCTGAGCCAGGAGAAGGAGGTTCTGGGCATCTATGTCTCGGACCACCCGCTGCGCCCGTTTGAGTATGCGCTCAGCAAAGCGCGCGACTTCTCGTTCTCGCAGATCGATACCGGCTACGAAGTGCAAAACCCCACGGGCGGCACCATCAACCAGGAGATCCCCGAGGGCAAGGCACTGTGGTGGGCCGGCATGGTCTCGAGCGTGTCCAAGCGCGTGACCAAAAACGGCGACCCCATGGGCATCGTGCAGCTCGAGGACATGGAAGGCGAGGCCACCGTCGTGGTGTTCCCCAAGACCTACAAGGAGGCCGAGGGGTATCTGTACGGCGAGGTCGATCCCGAGACCGGCGCACAGCTGTCCGATGCGTTTGTTCGTATTAAGGGCAAACTCGAGCGCTCGGACCGCGGCGACCAGATCATCGCGCAGGAGATCGTGCCGCTGGAGCTCAACGAGGAGAACAACAAGCCCAAGGTGTTTGAGGTCATGGTGCCCAACAGCCGCTTTAGCCAGGGCAACATGGCGCGCCTGGCCACGGTGCTCACCACTAACCCGGGCGGCGACCGCGTGGAGATCTTTATCGAGCAGGTGGACGGGCGCGTGCTGCGCGCCGAGGTGCCTGCCAAGGTCAACGCGCGTTCGATTCCGCTGCTGGCCGAGGCCAAGGCCATCGTGGGTAACCAGGGCAGAGTGACGGTTATCTAAAATGATTTTGCCGGGGTAGCTAATTTGGGACGGGGCTATTTTAGCTACCCTTTGACTGACGGCGAATAAGCCAGGGTCGGAATACATCTCAACCGACATATGAGGGGTAGCTAAAATAGCCCCGTCCCAAATTAGCTACCCTGTGTGGATTGGAGGAAGTGATGGCGCAGGGGACGTTTGTGCAGGCGCTCCGGAAAGAGGCGGCGCTGAGCGGCACCTTTATGAAGGGGCGTTCGCTCATGCTCAACGGCGCCGTGCTGTCGATCGAGGACAGCGGCTCGCGCTTCTCCAAAAACGTGACGGTTGAGGGTGCAGTGCGCGGCTCGCGCGGCGACCTGTACAAGACGCACGTGGCGCTCGACATGGACGAGCACGAGGTGATCGACTACGACTGCGATTGCCCCGCTGCCTATCGCTACCCCGGCATGTGCAAGCACGCCATCGCCACGGCGCTTGCGTATCTGGACGCAAGCGGCATTGAGCCCGTCGAGGGCCTGCGCACGCCGGTCCGCACGTTTACGGCGGCGCCTAAGCAAGCCGCGCGTCCTGCGTCTGCCGCACCGGCGGTCAACCCTAACTTTCCCTTCCCGGCGCCCGTCCCCACGAGCCCGAGCCTCATGAAGGCGCTCTCCGATCTTTCGGACGCGCGCATGGATGAGTTGGCGGGCATGCGCCGCAAGCTCGCCGGCACTGTCGACCCCGATGCCCCCAAGGCGGTGTTGGAGCCCTCGCTGGTACCGTACTACAATCCGCTGTTTGCCGACCGCTTTAGCTGGGCGCTCGAGCTTCGCATCCGCTGCGGCTCGGTGTCCTACGTGGTCAAGGACATCGACGGCATGGCCGCCGCCTACGTGCGCGGCGGCACGTTCTCGTACGGCAAAAAGCTCACATTCCTCCATACACCTGAGGCCTTCGACGAGGTTTCGGTGCGTCTACTCGACCTTGTTGTGGCAACGGTTGTGTATCTGAGCGACATCACAAGTTCGCGTTCGGCGTCGTACGATTTTGCACGCAGCGGCTTTGTCGCCGAGCGCCAGCTGCCGCTGTCCGAGCATGACATCGTATACATGCTGGACCTGCTGCGTGGCCGGACCATTTCCTTTGAGCCCGCCTGGTCGCGGGGAACGACGACGCATCGTTCCTACGAGGTGGCGGTTGAGTTGTTGCCGGTGGGGGAGGACGAGGCCTCGGCAAAACAACCGCCACTCCTTGCCGCCAAGATCGCGCCGGCGGCCGGTGGCAGCTACGACCTGCGCCTGCCGGCCGATACGTACTGCTTTGTCGCAGGCGACGCGGCCTATCTGGTCGACACGCACCGCGCGCGCCGCGCCGATGCAGCGTTTGCTCAGCATGCCGCACCGTTTCTGTCGCGTCTGCTGCCTTGTCGCACGCCGGTCCATATCGCCGCCGAACAGGTGGGCGAATTCTGCCGCATGGCACTGCCCGTGCTGTGCGAATACACTGACCTCACCGCTCCCGCCGTGCTCGACACCGTGGCGCCCGAGCCGAGCTTTGCCATGGCAATCGGTGTCGACGACGGGCTCGTGACCTGCAAGATTACGGTTGCCTACGGTGATTGGTCGGCAGATCTCTTTAGCCTGGGTGCTCCGGGAAGCCCCTTCGAAGAACAGCGCCCGGGCGTGCCGCCGCGCGACGAGATAGCAGAGTTTCGCGTTATGGACACGGCGGCCCTGTATTTCGACTTTTACGAGGGCGGCCTGGCGTTTGAGGAGCGCGACGACGAGAGCCTGTTCTGCTTGCTGACCGAGGGCCTGTCCGCCCTGTCCGAGCTGGGTGAGGTCATGCTCAGCGACCGTCTGCGCCAGATCTCGGTCCGCCCTGCGCCCAAGCTTTCGGTGCGTGCGACCGTCAAGAGCAATCTGCTCGATGTCGAGCTGGGTGCGAGCGGGCTTTCGGCCGCGGACCTTGCCGTCTATCTCGATTCGTACAAGCGTCACCAGACGTTTGCGCGTCTCACGTCCGGCGACATCATTCGCCTGGACGAGGGCGCCCGAGCCGCGTTTGGCCTCGCCGAGGACCTGGGTGTCGATGCCGTCGACCTGCTCGACGGCGTGTCGCTTCCCGCGTCGAGTACCCTATTCGTCGATAGCATGCTCGCGCGCACGCCCGCGCTCGAGGCCGATCGTGACGCCGCGTTCCGCCGCACCGTCGAGCGCTTGGATACGCTCGGCAAGATGGACTTTACGGTGCCGGTCTCGCTCAAGGCCACACTGCGCGGCTATCAGGTCGACGGATACCAGTGGCTCGGCTCGCTCGAACACCTGGGCCTTGGCGGCATCTTGGCCGACGACATGGGCCTGGGCAAAACGCTGCAGATGATCGCACATATCCTGGCGCGCGTGGAAGCGGGGGACGCCAAGCCCACGCTTGTGGTGTGCCCTGCGTCGCTTGTGTACAACTGGACCGCCGAGCTGGAGCGCTTTGCCCCGTCGCTCGATGTGTGCGCCATCGTGGGCGCCAAGGCGCAGCGTCGCGTGCAGATTGCCGGCGTTGCCGAGCATAACGTGGTCGTGACGTCGTATGACCTTATGCGGCGCGATATCGACGAGTACGTCGAGCAGGATTTTGCCCGCGTGGTGCTCGACGAGGCCCAGTACATTAAAAACCCGCTCACGCAGGTAGCGCGTGCCGCCAAGCGCCTGCCTGCCGGCGTGCGCTTTGCCTTGACGGGCACGCCCATCGAAAACCGCTTGTCCGAGCTCTGGAGCATCTTCGACTTTTTGATGCCGGGCCTGCTTGGCACGCGCGAGTCGTTTGCCAAGCGCTTCGAAAGCCCGGTCGAGCACGCCGAGGGCGACAGCGCCGCTCGTCTGCAGGCACTCGTGTCGCCGTTTGTACTGCGCCGTGTCAAGGAGGACGTGGTGGCCGATCTGCCCGAAAAGATCGAGGACACGGTCATGGCGCAGCTCACCGGCGAGCAGCGCAAGCTCTACCTGGCCAACCAGGACCGCATCGCCCAGCAGGTGCAGCACCGCGAGGCCGGGGAGTTTAAGAAGGACAAGCTCAAGGTACTTGCCGAGCTCACCAAGCTGCGCCAGATCTGCTGCGACCCGCGTCTGCACTACGAGGATTACAAGGCGGGGAGCGCCAAGCTCGATACGTGCATGGAGCTCGTGCACGGCGCACTCGACGGCGGACATCGCATCCTGTTGTTCAGCCAGTTTACGGGTATGCTCGATATTATCGGTAAGCGCCTGGCCAAGGAGGATATCGCCTTCCTTAAGCTCACGGGCGCATCGTCTAAAGAGAGCCGCGCCAAGATGGTCGCACAGTTCCAGGCGGGCGAGGTGCCGGTCTTTTTGATCTCGCTCAAGGCGGGCGGCGTGGGCCTTAACCTGACGGCGGCCGACGTGGTAATCCACTACGACCCGTGGTGGAACGTGGCGGCGCAGGACCAAGCGACTGACCGCGCGCATCGTATTGGCCAGCAACATACCGTGACCGTGTACAAGCTCATCGCCAAGGACACGATCGAGGAGCGCATTATGCAGATGCAGGAGTCCAAGCGCGACCTGGTCAACAGCGTGCTCGGCGGCGACGGCATCTCGTCGGCACTGTTCACGCGCGAGGATGTTCTGGCGCTGCTCGGCGGCGACGGGCGCTAGCCGCGCGCGGGGTGGGACTGCTGGAGTGGGCAGGACGGTCGACGCATTTTGGCCCGACCGCTTGCCTGGTCCGTTATGTGTTCATTTGCAATGCCGTGGATGGTTTGTCTGCCTTTGGGCATAAGAACCATCAAGAACATTGGCACATCAGCAAAGGAGAACATCATGGCGAAATTCTTTAAGGACCCCGACGGTAAGCTCATCGCTGCCCTTGGCGACGACGTTGCGACCCCTGCCGGTTGCACGGAACTGACCGCAAACACTGAGGACGCGGCGCACGAGAAGCACGTGCCTGTTGTCGAGACCGAGCGCGACGGTCACGTGATTCGTGCACGCGTTGGCTCGGTCGAGCACCCCAGCCTGCCCGAACACTACATTGAGTGGATTGCGCTTGAGGCCGAGGGCCGCTTAGAGGTTCATTACCTTGAGCCCGGCATGAAACCCGCGACGTTTTTCGCGGGCGGCTCCAAGACCGGTACCGTCTATGCCTACTGCAACCTGCACGGGCTGTGGTCCGCGACATTCTAGGAGCGCGCCCCCGCTCGGGGTATCATAGCTAGCATATGCACATGCAAGCGCCGGCTGCATTATGCGGCCGGCGCTTTTACTACGATTTCGATGGTTTACGACGGAAAGGGCTGGGCCATGAAGCTCGCGCTTGCACAGATCGATATGCGCCTGGGTGATATTGAGGGCATTTGCGGCCGCATCGAGGACCAGGCTCGTCTGGCCCACGAGCGCGGGGCGCGCGTGCTGTGCGTTCCGGCTCCGCTCTTTATGGGCGCCATGCCCGGTGGCCTGGTGGGCGCTGCCGACTTTGAGCACGACGTGCTTGCCGGTTTGACTGGTGTCGCCGAGCGTATCCAGGAGCTTGACATGATCTGCATCGTGCCCGCGGCGGTTTCGTTTGAGGGCCAGCCGCTGCTCGACTACATGATGCTCAAGGACGGTCATGTGGTGCCGGCGCGTTCGAGCATTGCCCTGCAGCGTGGCGAGAACAACGACACACGTTGGGCGCCGCCGGTGTTCGACGTGGACGGCGTGCGCATCGCCGTGATTTTTGACTTGGACCGCGAACTCGAGATGTTGCCGACCGGTGTTGACCTCATTGCGTATTTCCAATTCAACGCGTTTGACATGACCGACCGCGAGACTGCCGCCATTGCTGCCGTTCGCAGCGGCGCCTACCGCAAGATCGCATCCAAGCGCAGCGTGTGGTTTGCCTGCATGGCGCCGGTCGGTGCCTATGACGAGTCGGTGTATACCGGCGGTTCGTTTGTGCTCGACGACTGCGGTCGCGTGGTGGCCCAGGCGCCGTGCTTTGAGGAGAGCCTGCTGGTTCAGGAGATTCAGCGCGGCGTGATGCTCGATGCCCTGGAGGATCACGAACTGCCCGAGTTCCGTTCCGAGGAGTGGCTGTGGCAGGCGCTGGTGCTCGCCGTGCGCGACAACGCCCGAGCCCACGGTGCGTCGCGTGCTGTGGTGACACTCGAGGGTGACTTGCCGTCGTCCCTGCTGGCGGCGCTGGCCGTCGACGCTCTGGGCCCGCGCAATGTGATTGGCCTGGTGCTGGGGCGCAACCGTATCTTTACGCCGGCGCAGGAAGAGGCCGAGGCTGCCCGCTGTGCCGCCGTCCGCGCCATCGCCGAGCGTCTGCACATTCGCACCGTCGAGCGCGATGCACCGGATGCGGCGCGTGTGCTCGATCGCGACGTGTCGGCGGGCGATGCCGAGCGTCTGCGCTCGCGCACGTTGGGCCTCATGCTGGAGGACACGGCGCTCGAGCTGGGTGCGATGGCGCTGAGCCCGCTGTCCAAAACCGAGTACGCGCTGGCGGCGCCGGCGCTTTGCGGCGGCTACCAGGGCGATTACGCGCCCTTTGGCGATGTGTACCTGTCGACGCTTGAGTTTGTGGCGCGTGTGCGCAACCGCACGTCTGCCGTGGTGCCCCAAGAGCTCGTGACGCTCAACGCGGTGGAAGATTGTATGGAGCGCGTGCTGGCGCAAGCGCTCTCGACGCTCGACGGTCCGGTCGATATGCTCGACCGCGCGGCACAGCTGCTCGGCGGGCTTGAGCCGGGTGAGGTCGATGGCGCGCTCGAGGCGCACGTGGACCGCAATCGATCTTTCGACGACATCCCGATGGCCGCTGGCAAGCCTGAGGCTTGCTCGCTGCTGCTGATGCTCGTTCGACAGGGTGAGGCTGCCCGCCGCATGTTGCCGATGGCGCCGATCGTCTCGGCCCGTTCGTTTGCCGAGCGTGCCTGGCCGTATATGCTCGCGTGGTCCGACCTGGGGCTTAACGGCAAGGAGCGTATGACGGTCGATTCGCTGGCGCGCGCCGAGGTGCGCCGTTTTGCTGACGAGGATACGAGCGAGCGCGTGCGAAACGAGATGATGGGCGTGCTGGGCGAGCTACTGGGTATTTCGCCCGAGCAGATGGAGGAGCTGCGCTCTGAGGATGGCCAGCGTCGTTTGCATGAGGGTATGAAAAAGTTCGAGGGCGAGGTTCAGGACGCCATCGATAAGATGATGGGCGGTCAGGGCGGTCCGCAGGGTGGGCCCCAGGGTGGTCCGATGCCGCATCCGCCGGTGGATCCGAGGCAGTTCCCCTTTTTCTCGCAGAACTAACTATGGGATAGGATTCGCTCCCAGCCCCGATACTTCAACTAAGCATTTCGGCCCCGTTGTGTTATTCTAGAACAGACGTTCGTGAATGATGCGCGGGGCCTTGTCTTGCGCTGTGCTTGTGGCGAGGGGAGGTCGGCTTGGTCATTTTGGGTATCGACCCCGGTTTGGCCCATACGGGTTGGGGGATTATCGAGGAGCGGCGCGGCGAGGTTCGCTGCCGTGCCTACGGCTGCATCGAGACCAGTGCCGGAAGTCCGCTCGCGGTGCGCCTGTCGCATATCGCCCGCGACCTCAAGGGTGTCGTGGAGCGTTATCGACCCGATACCGCTGCTATCGAGAGCATTTACTTTGGTGCTAACGTTCGCTCGGCAATTCCTACGGCGCATGCCCGCGGGGCTGCACTCGTGGCGCTGTCGGAATGCGCGCTCGAGATTGGCGAATACACGCCCATGCAGATCAAGCAGGCTGTGGTGGGCACCGGCGCCGCGGACAAGCGGCAGGTCGCCTACATGGTACGCACGCTAACGCAGCTCGACCACGACCCGCATCCCGACCATGCCGCCGATGCCCTGGCTTGCGCCATCTGCCACGTAAACCTCAGCCGCACCCGCGCCCTTACCGGTGGCGAGTTCTATCAACAGAGAGGAACCGGATACTGATGATTTCCCAGCTCCACGGAACGCTTGTCGAGGCCACGATGAGCTCTGCTGTCGTCGATGTGTCGGGCGTTGGCTTTGAGCTCGGCATTTCGGGCAGCACTGCGGCCACGTTGCCGACGCCCGGTGGCGAGGTCCGCCTCTACACGCGTATGCAGGTGCGCGAGGACGCCATGACACTTTTCGGTTTTTCCTCAAAGGATGAGCGCACGATGTTCGACCGGCTCGTGTCCGTTTCGGGCGTTGGCCCGCGCCTGGCGCTTGCCGTGCTTTCCACCTATACCGTGGGGCAGCTGTATTCGCTGGTGATGGCCGAGGACGACAAGGGCATGGCCAAGGTACCCGGTGTGGGCAAAAAGACAGCTCAGCGCCTGATCCTGGAACTCAAGAGCACCTTTGCCAAGGATAAGGGCTTTGTGCCGGTCGACGTGATTCCCGGACAGGTTGCGATGCCCGTGCCCGCTGCCGCTCCCTCGGCGATCGATGATGCCCGTGCGGCGCTCCTTTCCATGGGCTTTAGCCCGCAGGAGACCGATGTTGCCCTGAGCGGGTATGATGGGCAGAATATGCGTGTCGAGGATCTGCTCGGCGCGGCGCTTAAGCGACTCGGAATGGATGCGTGATGTGGGAAGCCGATGACTCTCAGGACCTGTGGGCGACGCCCGGCAACTCGCCGGCGGCATCCATGGCGCACGGCGAGCGCATGGTGGGCTCGGAGCTGACGGCCGAGGACCTCGATGTCGACCGCACTTTGCGCCCCCAGCGCCTGGACGATTACTGTGGTCAGGAGCACATCAAGCAGAGCCTGCGCGTGTTGATCGAAGCGGCGCAGAGCCGTGGCGAGACGCTCGACCACGTGATCTTCTCGGGTCCTCCGGGCCTGGGCAAGACCACGCTGGCCACCGTTATCGCCAACGAGCTGGGCGCTCAGATCAAGACCACGAGTGGCCCTGCCATCGCGCGCACGGGTGACCTGGCGGCCATCCTTACTAACTTGCAGCCGGGTGATGTGCTGTTTATCGACGAGATCCACCGCCTCAACCGTTCGGTCGAGGAGGTCCTGTACCCCGCGATGGAGGACTTTGCCCTCGATATCGTGATTGGCAAGGGTCCGGCGGCGCGCTCGATTCGCCTGGATATTCCCAAGTTTACGCTGGTAGCGGCAACGACCCGCTCAGGCATGTTGACCGGCCCGTTGCGCGACCGCTTTGGCATTTCGTATCGCCTGGATTACTACACGGTCGAGGAGCTCGCGCAGATTGTGACGCGCTCGGCGACTATCCTGGGCGTGACGATCGACCATCCCAGTGCACTCGAGATCGGCTCGCGTTCGCGCGGCACGCCACGTCTTGCCAACCGCCTTCTCAAGCGCGTGCGCGATTACGCACAGGTGCGTGGCAGCGGCCCTATCGAGCTCGATATCTGCCGCCAGGCGCTCGAGTTTTTCGAGATCGACGAGCTCGGTCTGGACTGGATGGATATTCGTATCTTGGAGACGCTTGCCAAGACGTTCTCCGGCCGTGCTGTAGGCCTGACGACCCTTGCCAGTGCGGTGGGCGAGGACCCGGGCACGCTCGAGGATGTCTATGAGCCCTATTTGCTGCAGTGCGGGTTGATGATTCGTACGCCGCAGGGCCGTCAGGCAACCCTTCGCACCTTTGAGCACCTGGGGATTGAACCTACCGTTTAGGGCGCTTTGTTTTGGCGGGCTGTTGGACTATCGCTGGGCATCGGGTAAACATATCGCCGTTCATCGGTTATGGGCGTTTTACTATTGCGCGCCCGTGCTATGCTGAATTGGTCTTTTTCTCATTCGGTAACGAAAGGACCGCCCATGCCTACTGACATCGAAATCGCACGTTCTGTCACGCCACTGCCTATTACCGAGGTGGCCAAGAACGCCGGCGTCGACGTTAAGCACCTTATTCCGTACGGCTTCGACAAGGCTAAGGTCGACTATTCACTGCTCAACGAGCCGACTGATCACCAGGCCAAGCTCGTCCTCGTGACCGCTATCAACCCAACGCCCGCGGGCGAGGGCAAGACCACCACGACCATCGGTCTGGCCGACGGCCTGCGTCGTCGCGGCGTCAAGAGTGCCGTTGCCCTGCGCGAGCCTTCGCTCGGCCCCGTCTTTGGCGTTAAGGGCGGTGCTGCCGGCGGCGGCTGGGCTCAGGTCATCCCCATGGAGGATATCAACCTGCACTTTACCGGCGACTTCCACGCTATCGGTGCCGCCAATAACCTGCTGGCCGCCATGCTTGATAACCACATCCAGCAGGGCAATCAGCTCGGTATTGACGTTAAGCGCATCACTTGGAAGCGCGTCGTCGATATGAACGACCGTCAGCTGCGCCACGTCATCGACGGCATTGGCGGTAAGGCCCAGGGCGTGCCGCGCGAGGACGGCTTCGATATCACCGTCGCCTCCGAGGTCATGGCAATCCTGTGCCTGTCTACGAGCATCAGCGACCTCAAGGAACGCTTGGGTGAGATTGTCGTCGGCTATAGCTTTGCCGGCGAGCCCGTCCGTGCCCGCGACCTCAAGGCCCAGGGTGCCATGGCCGCGTTGCTTAAGGACGCGCTCAAGCCCAACCTGGTGCAAACGCTCGAGGGCACGCCCGCGTTTGTCCACGGCGGTCCCTTCGCCAATATCGCCCACGGCTGCAACTCCATCATGGCCACGCGTATGGCGATGCGCTTTGGCGATGTTGCCATTACCGAGGCCGGCTTCGGTGCCGATCTGGGTGCCGAGAAGTTCCTCGACATCAAGTGCCGCATGACGGGCGTTCGCCCCAGCGCCGTCGTGATCGTCGCTACCGCTCGTGCGCTTAAGTACAACGGTGGCGTCGCCAAGGCCGACCTCAACGAGGAGAACCTCGAAGCACTCAAGGCTGGCATGCCCAACCTGCTGCGTCACGTCGACAACATCCAGAACGTTTATGGTCTGCCCTGCGTGGTCGCCATCAACCGCTTCCCGACGGACACCGAGGCCGAGCTTGCGCTCATCGAGTCCGAGTGCCAGAAGCTCGGCGTCAGCGTTAAGCTTTCCGAGGTCTGGGCCAAGGGCGGCGAGGGCGCGCTCGACCTGGCCGATGAGGTCATGCGTCTGATTGAGCAGCCGAGCGAGCTCAAGTTTGCCTACGAGGACGGCGCCGATGTGGCCGACGCCCTCGAGGCCGTTGCCACCAAGGTCTACCGCGCCGACGGCGTCGACTTTACGCCGGCTGCCAAGCGCCAGCTCGCCGAGCTGCGCGAGAACGGCTTTGGCAACCTGCCGGTGTGCGTGGCCAAGACGCAGTACAGCTTTAGCGACAACGCCAAGGCGCTGGGCGCTCCCGAGGGCTTCCACATCACCGTGCGCGAGCTCAAGGTTTCCGCCGGTGCCCACTTTGTGGTCGCGCTGACCGGCAGCGTTCTGACCATGCCCGGCCTGCCCAAGGTTCCCGCGGCCGAGAACATCGACGTCGACAACGACGGCAACATCACCGGCCTGTTCTAAGCCTGCTGCTCATAGCCGCTTGCCCGCCCCGCCGTGCCCACAAGGCCCGGCGGGGCTTTTTGATCCTTAGGACCGCGCATGTCTTGTAGATACCGACGGACTCTGCCCATCATAGGCTTTTGCGCGGGTAGAATGCATGGATAACTTGAGACTCACGCGCGACGGAAAGGAATCGTTGCATGGATCAGGACAAGACAACCGTGATGGGCGGCTACGGTTCCGCGCAGGCTGGCGATAGCGCCGATGCGACCCGCGTTGTTCCCAACCCCGGTTATACCGACCCCGCCGCGACGCAGCCTTCTGCCGAGCCCACCCGGGTTATGGGCTATGGCGACACGGCGCAGGATTCTTACGCTGCATCTTCGCAAGGCCCCTATGGCAACGCAGCTCCGGATCCGTTTGATTACGCGCCGCAGGATTCTTATGCTGCCTCGACGCCGAATCCCTATGACAACCTGCCGCAAAATCCCATTCCGCAGCCTCAGCAGACGACGTATATGCCTCGCACGGCGCAGCCTCGCTACGAGTCGCGCGAGCCGTATCGCGAGTACCCCAAGTCGATTCCGCAATATGGCGAGGACGAGGAGAAGAAGCCGTCGCGTTCGTCGAGCGTGATCAAGAAGATCCTCATCGTGCTGGCGATTTTCTTTGCCTTGTCGGTCGTGTTCGCCATCGTGTCGGGCATGCTCAACAAGCGGGGCGCCACGACCGATGCCACGACCGAGCAGGCCGAGACCACCCAGTCTGCTGCCGTCGACCTGAGCGATATCCCGGGACAGTACTGGTCCAACGCCAAGAAGCTCCTCAAGTCACGCGGAGCCGACCTTTCGAACGCCGTGATCCTGACCGACGATGGCTCAACGCCCGTCATCGATTCCAACTGGGTTGTTACGAATGCCTACTATAACGACAACGGCAACCTGGAGATTCAGCTCACGCACAAGAACAGCTATGGCAACTCGTCCGGCGGCCAAAGCGGTACCGACAGCTCGAGCTCCAATACGCTGGAGGATTTGAGCAACAAGGCACAGGAGTTGGGAGACAAGGCACAAGAGCTGGGCGATACAGCCCAAAACCTCGGCGATACTGCTCAGAATCTGGGCGATATGGCTACCAATGCCTGGGACGCGCTGCAAAACGGCATCTCGGGCGCGCAGGGAAACTAGCTGTTAAGCAGGCTACAGTTGCTCGGCCGGACGGTCGGGCGAGCTAAAGCCCGAATCAAAGGTGACGACGCATGAGGCATCGGGTCGGCGCTCGTGCACGATGCGCGTGACGAGCCCCAGCAGCTCCTCGTCGGATATGTCAAAGCCGTCGGGACGCACCAGGTCAAACGAAACGAACCCGTCGTGCTCGTGCAGGTCGTGGATGGAGAGCGCGGGATCGATCTGCATGACGCCGCGCTTGACCCAGCCGCGCAAGTCATCGCCGGTTGTCGCGATGGGGTCGCAGTGCAGTGTGATACCAATGCCCATCTGGCGCTTGATGTCGTGCTCGATGGTGTCCAGAATCTCGTGGTGCTCAAACGCGTCGCCCTCGCCGGGCATCTCCACGTGGGCGCTGGCAAACTGACGACCGGGGCCGTAGTCGTGCACCATGAGGTCGTGTGTGCCCAAGACCTGCGGATAGGACATGATCGTGTCGCGGATTGCCTGGACGAGCTTGGGGTCGGGCGCTTGCCCCAGCAACGGGCTGATGGCGTCGCGCACCAGGCCCAGGCCGCTGATGCAGATGAAGATGCCCACACCCAGGCCTGCCCAGCCATCGAGATCAAAGCCGGTCGTCTGCGAAATAAGCGCCGCCACCAAGACCGAGCCCGAGGTGATGACGTCGTTTTTGGAGTCCTGCGCCGTGGCGATGAGCGTTTCGGAGTCGATGCGATCGCCCAGCGTGCGGTTGAACGCTGCCATCCAGAATTTGACGAGCATGGACAGAACAAGGGCAGCCATGGAGAGCGCCGAATACACGGTGGGCGAGGGCTTGATGATCTTGGTGACCGACTCGAGGATTAGGTTGATGCCGACGGCACAAACCAGGACGGCGACAAACAGACCAGCCAGGTACTCGTAGCGGCCGTGGCCGTAAGGGTGGCCCTCGTCTGCCGGGCGGCTGGCAAGGCGGAACCCGAGCAGGCTCACGATGTTGCTCGAGGCATCGGAGAGGTTGTTGAAAGCGTCGGCGATGAGGGAGACGGAACCGGCGAGCAGGCCCGCGATGCCCTTGGCCAGGCACAGGGTGATGTTGAGGCCAATGCAGATGAGGCTTGCGGCAAAACCCGCGTTGGTGCGGCAAGATGCATCGACCGGCTCGTCCTCGCCGCCGGGAACAAGCGTATGTACCAGCCGATTTACAAATAGCATAGCGGTCGTCCTCACAATCATGTTTAAGGGGATAGTGTAGCTCGCGCGGGGGCGCCGTGCACCGATGCTCAGAAAATGCAGCAATAGTCTGCCGGTGCTAACGAGCGAGCCTTCTTGTCTGCCTGGGTGGTCCATTTTGGGCCACATGGGTATGGGCATGTGCCTGTTTGCTCGACATACTTAATGTCGACAGCCCCTGTGCAAAGGAGGACGTTTCCATGGACGAGATGTTTGCCATTAAATGTCAAAACTGCGGCGGCCCTATGTACTCGCACCAAGCTAAGCGCAGCTTTGAGTGCGCCTATTGCGGCACGGTCGTTCCGTGGCAGGCGGACGCCGGAGAGCCCAAGAGCGCTTTGGGTATTCGCCATACGCCGTTGACGGTGGTGGATGGACTGCTCAAACTCACGCATGTGTCGCAACTCGAGCGCCCGGAGGACCCGGACTGGTATTTCTTCAACGCGCACTGGCGCAATCAGTCGGTCCTGGAACATCTGCTGTGGGAGGATCGCGGCACGGCGCAAGAGTTCCAAGAGGTCACGCATGTGAGCATTCCTTGCCCCTTCTGCGGGGCGTCCTTTGAGGGCGAGTCAACGCAGCGCGTGTTTGAGTGCCCGTCCTGCGGCAACAAGATCGGCATTGCCGACCTGCTCAAGCCCGGTACCTTCAGCAAGCGTCTGACCATGGGCGTGGGTGCAGAGTATGTGCCGGAGCAGGGCATTCCCTGCGAAATCTCGCCGCAGCAGGCACGTGCCAACGCACTGCAGCTGGTGCGCCAGTATGCGGAATCCTTTGCCGGGCACGACGTGGAAGATGCGATCCAAAACGACATGATGCTCTTCTATTTCCCCATGGCGCTGGCGGACCTGCGCATGATGGCGTCCTTCCCGGGCAAGGGCCTGAGCAAGGAGACCTTGGTGTACTACGAGGTGCTCGACTGGGCATATCCCAGGGCAAACTACCTGGACGTTCGCCTCATGGGCATTTTGGAGCCGTGGGACTTTGCCAAGGTTGGGCCGTTTGACCCGGCCATGCAGGAAGGTGACTTTCGCGTTGTCTCCGTCGATGCGTCTACCAAGGACCAGGTGGTTATTGATAAGTTGGCGCTCGACGTTGCGGGCAACGACGCCGAGGCGGTGCTGGGATTCAATAAAAAGAGCATCCGCACGTGGGCACGCAAGGCCCGCAAGCACAAGGACGGCTTGGTTATGGTGCCGGTGTACTTTGTCGATCGTCCTGCCTCGGATAGTCGCGATGGAGAACAGGTGCGCATCGCCGTGAACGGCCAGACGGGCCGCGCGGCTGCGGTGGTGTTTAGTGACAAGCGCGAGACGCATGTGGTGGCACCGCTCAATCCCAACGTGATGCTGTCGAGCGAAAGCACCGTGCACGCCACGCCCATCGAGGTCAAATACGTTAAATCGCCGTTCCTATACCAGATCGTACGCCGTGGAGGCTGCGAGCAACCGCGCCAGGTTGCAGCCGCCGTCGAGGGTTCCTACCGAGAGGAGAAGCCCAAACGTCGCGGCCTGCTGGGTGCGCTATTTGGGAAGTAGGGGAGTGGCGCCGGGGTGTCGGGCTGCATCACAAGGTCATTAGATGAATTTAAAAGTGCTGGGAACGTGCTAACATTGCCGATAGCCTTAATCTTGTAGAAGCGGAGGCCGGATTATGGGTTTTGCGGATCAGCAGCTTCAGATTCAGGTACCGTATTCTCCTGACGACACGTTTAATGCCTTGAAGGCAGCTATGGAAAAGCTACCTAAAGTAAAAGTTGATAGCGCATCGCCCACAACAAGAACAGTTGCAGCCGAGATTGGTATGAGCCTTTGGTCCTGGGGTGAAAATATCAGTATTTCGGTTGTTCCAGTTGAAGGCGGATCTGGCGTTACTGTCATCTCGTCATCTAAGGTTAGGGCAAACGTATTAAACGGGGGCAAAAATGCAAAGAATATTGCCGAGATAGTCGATGCCCTATCGAAGGAGCTCGAGCAGTATCCGCAGGTCTCACAGACTATTGAGACGCTGGTGGATAGTGGTGATGTAGCTGCAAGGCTCGAGAGGCTTGCAGCGCTGCGTGAAAGTGGAGTACTTACCGAGGAAGAGTTTGCTGCAGAAAAGGCGAAAATTCTTTCGTAATTAGACACGATGGTTGGATTTGCATTCTGGTATTGAACTTGTTTATACCAGGCTGAAAACATCGTGTGGAATAAAAGTGCGCAGTAGCCTCGCCTTATACAGCAATAGGGACCTCTTTTGGGCGCCCTGCCTTTGGTGCGTCGGCGAGTCGTGCCTCGATGGAAGCTTTGGACACCATTCACTTGGTGCCATCCTTCCATGAATCCAACAGCCCTGCATTTATCAGTTGCGATACCCGCGCTGAGCTAACACCGAGTATACGCGCGGCATTCGCTGCGGTGACGGCGGGGATGTCGGCGAGTTCGCGGCTGACGGCTACGGCGATAATCTTGCCGCCGTGTCGCGGCTCATGTCCGAAGTCTGGCGCGGGAAGTTCAATGCCGTCCGAATCAAAGAACTCGAATTCCCATGCGTAAACCAGGTAAGACCTCCTCTAATGGCGAATAATACGAGGCGTACTCCTAGAAGCATTGCCAGTCGCATCGATGCGGCTGATCATGCCTATCTTAAAGCCTCGCGCGGACTCGAATTTCAATGTCGCCTAGCGCCTTCGTGCAGGATTCCCGAAGTGACTAAAATGTGACCATAGAGGCAGTTTTAACTCTAACCATGGGGAGCGATGTGTATGGACAACAACACTTTGCTATTCCAGGGTAAGGGTTCGGGCAGGTTTAAAGACGTCAAGATCTACCCTAATCGCATTGAGGTACTCAAGAAGGGCACTTTCGGCGGCAAGCACACCGAGATTGTCTACCTTAAGGACATCACGGGGGTCAGCAGGATCAAGGGCCGCGACGTTTTTCTGCGCAACAGGCTGTTGACTGCCTGTGTCTTTAGCCTGAGCAGCCGCTCCCAGGCTCAGGAATTCGTCAACGTGCTGAACATAGTGATGTAGCCTATGGCGGCGTTCGGGCCAAGGTAAAAATCGGGGGCACAGAACGGTGTCCTACGCTCCCGATTGAGTCGATGTGTTTAAAAGGCCGGCTTGCCTATTCGCTAGCGCCTTCGCTGTCTTCGCGGTCACTGGCAAGCTTTGCCGCGCCAGCGACCGTTGTCGCCACGGCGGCAGCGGCGAGCCCGGCGGCGATACCAGAGCCGTCGCCCGTGTCGGCGAGTTTTCCGCCCGAGTCCTTGCTCTTGTTGCCGCCGCCGTTCTTGTCGGCGCCGTCTGCGTTGGAACCCGTGCCGCTGCCGGTGCCGCCTGCACTGCCCGAGGCCGCTACGGTAAAGCTTACGGCTCCATCGCTGGCGAGCATGTAGTTCTGTGCCGCGTCGCCCAAAAGGTCTTTCGCGCGCACCCAGTACGTCCCTGCGGCAAATGTTTCGCCCTCGGCCATTGCCGTGCCCGGAGCGCCGTTCGCGTCGTGCACAAACTCGAGCTGGGCCGTGCAGGCATCGGTTTCGAGCTTGCCCTCGAGTGATGCCGCAATCTTGGCGCGCACGTCTTCGCCGGCCTTAAGGCCTTCGAGTCCCTCAAAATGGGGCGTCAGCGCGCGTCGATCGATATCGATGGGCACAGAGCCCTGCAGCCCCGTAACGGTCTCGTTGCCCAGGGCGTCGACATCCACGTATTCGATGGCAAACGCGCTGCCAGAAGCGGCCACGTTGAGTACGTTGCTGCTGTCGACAAGGCGGAAATGGCCCTCGCCAACGGTCTTGCCATCTTGGAGCGAGGCATCGCTCAGCGAGTCTCCATACGTCATGTGCATGCGGTCCGGGAGGCAGCATGAAACTGTTGGCTTGTGCTTCGCGTCGTAATTGCGTTGGTAGATGCTCCGGGCCAGTGCCGAATCGACAAAGTCGGACGCGATAATGCCAACGTGCTTGAGGCAATCTGACTTTGTTTTATCGCTGCCGCTGGGATTGATGTACTGGCTCTTGTACAGATGCTCGTTGACCACTCGCGCCGCGGTAAAAGGATTGCTTCCTTGTTTGTAATTCGTGCAACTGGTGTAGTTGATAGACCAGCAGCGTTCCAGGACTTGCACCTTGGCGCCATCATTGTCCTCGACGTCCACCTTGTTGCGCGTGAGATTGGTCGTCTCTCGCAGCGCCATATCGACCCAGCTAATCTTGTCGGTTCCGGTGCATTCAAAATGGTCCTGGGCGTATACCTTGGTGCAATAGGGCTCTTTGTCGCCCGCATTGCCCGTAGTCTCAAAGCCTCGCGCGTCTTGGACGAGGCACATCGACTGCCCGGAATGCGCCTTGATTTTGTCGTCCCATTGGGTGAGATCGAGGCCCCACGTGTGGCTGCTTACGCTGTTGCCGGCGAGTACAAATCGACGCAGCAGGACGATCTTTCCGCGCACCTCGTTCAGTGTGGGGATTCGGCTCGACGTGTAGAACAGATCGGGATTATCGTGCATAACCTTGGCGAAAGCCGTCGTAACGCTTTCGTCGGTAGCCTCGTCGTTGCCTCGTGACGCAAGCATGATGAGCGCTTCTGACGGGTTTTCGTTCAAAAATGTTTTGAAGTAACCGATGACATCGGAGAGATGCATAAAGCCCCCGTCTTTTTTGAGCAGGTAGCATCTTCCATGGTCGATACCGGGGTCGCCGTTCTCGTCGTTCCTTCCGAGTCGGATATCAAAATAGCGAATGCCTTCGAGCAACTGCGTCGGGATGTAATCCTGCTGGCACTTTGCTTGTGAGGATTGGGGCTCGGTGTCGTTGTCCACGCTGCAGGTGCCCGAATCATGCGTGCCCGGGATACTCAGCTCGTCGAGGTACTTGTTGTCGTCGACGTATTTCATCCAGCATGGTCCGTCGACGTAGCTGCTATACGTGGTCCAGTCGATACTTCTAACTGTGGTATTGATCTTGCCCATGTCGTAACCGACAAGTTCTAGCTCCCACGGAATGCTCTTACTCTTATGGCAGATCTTATTGTTGTCCTGGTCTTTGCCGTCCGATTCTATTGCCAGGTACTTAATGTCTTTTTTCTCGGTTTCTTTCTCGACCGTGCGGTCTCGAATGATATAGGTTCCGTTTGATTGACGTTCGAACGCAAAAGCGCGGCTGGGCTTGTTGTCATACTCGCCGCCCCATACGTGGATGACCTTTCCATCTTTGTCCGAGTCGTCGTCGACCGACCAAATGCTGTAGCCCGTCTTTTTATGCTCTTCGAAATTGAGCAAGGTGCGGATAGCATACCAGTTTGTATCGTCATTCTTGGTCGTTGCGTTCTCAAGGATGAGCTTGCTGGACGTGCCGTCGTTAAACAGGTGGCAGACGTTGCCGCGAACGTTGCCGTCTTGGTTGACGCTCGCGGTGCGAAAATAGCCCGCGGGGCGAAGGCGAATGACGAAATTGTCGAGGCTGTCCGACGGTGCGGGTGTGTTGTCTGCAAATGCCGTTCGCAGGGGAATGCCCGGCGCTGCGGTTTCAGGCAGGCTTGCAAGTGGTGACAACGCCGCAAGCCCTAGGCCCAGCGTAAACGCTCGGCGGCTGATGGCATGGTGTTCGGTCATATCTCCTCCGTTCGCAGGGTGCGGTTATGCACTTGTTTTGGTCACTATACTGCCCAGATGTTTAAAGACGCCGGTTTAAATTGCCTGCGCGGCGCTATAAATCGGCGGGCGGACGTGTTGGGGCACTTGTCTATTTGTGTTGTTATCACGTCTGGGATGGTTTTGGAGCCCGGCATCCTGCGTTCGTCGGCTACCGGCATAAGAATGGGGAGGGTCGGCTTACCGGCCCTCCCTGGGTACGAAGCGCTGGGATACCGTCGCTTGTTTGCACTGCGTCCGTGTTTCCCGTTGTGCTCGCCAGTCGCTTAGCGCTTGATCTCGATATCCTCGAGCTTGACGTCCATGGCCTCGGTCTTGGCCTTGGCGATGTCGTCGGCAAACTCCAGAGACTTCATCATGGTCTCGACGGCGTCCTTGTGCTCCTCGACATTGTCGATACGTACGTACACACTGCCGCCGTCAACGTCAGTGAAGTACTCGGTCGTCACGCCGCCCGAGTGCGTAAAGTAGGCGCTGCGCCAGGTCTTGCCGTTGTACTTAACGGGATCGCTCTCGGTCCATCCGGAGTTGGCCTTCCACTTTGCCTCGTAGTCAAACAGTTCATCGGCGTTCTTGTCAGGATCGAAGACGGGGATGAAGCGGTCGCTGGCATGCTCGCTCTCGGTGAACTTAAACTGGGCCCTGTCGGCGGTATCGCCTGCGACGTCCGTGATTTCGACGCCCTCGGGGACTTCGACCTTAAACCAAATGAAGTCGGTCCTCATATCCACGGCTGGCTTTTCCGCGCCGCCGTCACCGCCACTGCCGGTAGCGTCGCCGTTTCCGCCACAACCCACCAGGGCAACCGCGGCAAAGAGACTGATGCAGAGGGTGAGAATCGCAAAGGCCTTCTTTTTCATGGTCGTGTCCTCCTCGATCTGTAACCGCCCATGGATTACCTGCCTTTACTGTACGCGCGGACGGCTCGCTAGGGTGGGCCATGTGTCCCATTCTGGGGGCTGGAATTGCGCCGACAAGTGGCAATATGTGCGGTCGCAAAAGAGGGGAGGGCCGATGCTGTCGGCCCTCCCCGGGGTGAGGTGCCCGTTGATTTAATGGGGCGCGCGTGCGTGGGCGTTGCCCCAACAGGTTCCTTGTTTATAGATATGCCTCAGTTTTTGACGTCCGGAAGTCTCGAAAGGTGGGCCATGTGTCCCATGTTTGCGGTGCCGAGGCCTATCGTTCGTCATAGAAATCCGCGATGGCCAGGTGCGCTGACGCTCATGTACTTATGGGCTAGACTTAGCACCATTATGTGATTGATGCGGTCGGTCGGCGGTTGCCACCCGACCGATGTATATGACTTGAAGGTGCGTGCGTATGAGCCAAGAGATGATGGATAAAACATGTCGAGAGTTTGCCGAGGCGCTTGCCGCACGCGAGCCGGTTCCCGGCGGCGGTAGCGCGAGCGCCTTTGTAGGTGCACTGGGCGCCTCGCTTTGCGGGATGGTTGCTCGCTATGGGGCGACAAACCCTGCGCTTGCCGATCGCGCAGACGATCTGACGCGCGCGTTTGCCCAGGCGGATGAGTTGGCGCAGGAACTTGTGGGTCTGGTCGCCGAGGACGTTCGTGCGTACGGCCAGGTGTCCGCGGCGTACGGTATTCCGCGTGACGATCCGACTCGAGCGACCGCGATTCAGGATGCGCTGCATGTGGCCGCTCTGCCGCCGTATCGCATTATGGATGCCTGCGGGCGTGCGCTGGCGCTGCTCGAGGACATGGCCGACAAGGGTTCGCGTCAACTGCTGTCCGATGTGGCGTGCGGCGCCGTGTTCTGCCGTGCCGCTATGCAGGGCGCGAGCTTGACGCTCTTTGCGAACACCACGTCTATGAAGGATCGCGCTCGTGCTAAGGAGCTCGAGACGGCGTGTGATGAGTTGCTCGACACATGGTTGCCGCGCGCCGATGCGCTGGCGCGCCGCGCCTCCGACGCTGCAAGGAAGAGAGGATAGCCATGGCTGAACTGCTGAAGGGTGCTCCCGTTGCTCGCGCTTTGACTGAGGAACTTGCTGCTCGCTGCGCAGCCCTGCGCGAGCGGGGCGTTGTTCCGACGTTGGCTATCGTGCGTGTAGGTGAACGCGAGGACGACCTATCCTACGAGCGCGGTGCGCTCAAGCGCTGCGAAAAAGTGGGGATTGAGGCTCGTCGCGTTTTGCTTTCTGCCGATGTTTCGCAGGACGAGCTGTTGACGGCCATCGAGGACATCAATACCGATTCGGCTGTTCATGGCTGTTTGATGTTCCGCCCGCTGCCCGCCGGCCTTGACGAGAACGCCGTCGCCGCAGCGCTCGATCCCGCCAAGGACGTTGACTCCATGACGCCGGCTTCGCTGCTCACCACGCTTTCGGGGCGCGGCGAGGGTTTTGCCCCCTGCACAGCCGAAGCCGTGCTGGCTTTGCTGGATCATTACGGCGTTGAGCTGGATGGAGCTAAGGTTGCTGTGGTCGGGCGCTCGCTGGTGATCGGGCGTCCCGTTGCCGCCGCACTTACGGCTCGCAATGCCACGGTGACGACGTGCCATACGCATACACGCGATCTTGCTGCCGAGTGCCGTTCTGCCGATATCGTTGTTGCGGCCGTTGGACGCGCGAGCACGATTGGCGCGGATGCCGTTCGCGAGGGCCAGACGATCATTGATGTTGGCATTAACTGGGACGAGGCTGCTGGCAAGCTGGTCGGGGACATCGATTTTGATGCTGCGGAGCCGGTCGTTAACGCCATCACGCCCGTGCCGGGCGGCGTGGGGGCTGTGACCACCGCGATTCTCGCCAAACACGTGATTGAGGCGGCGGAGCGCGCATCGAAATAGACGTTTGGGCTGTTTGAGGGGTTAGTTCTATACCCCGTGGACAAAAAATGCCAAATATGAGTACTGTTGCCAAGATAGTCACATATATTTTAGGTTAATTTGGCTCTCTAACGATATTTATTATCGATAGAAGCCTATTTTATTGGACCTATGGGGAAGTACATCATCTAATTTTTGAACAAATGTAGACTTTCGACACCCATGCGTAGCAAAATTGCTGTTACTAAATTAGTGACAGTACTCATATTTGGCATTTTTTGACCACAGGGGTTGCCAGCGCCGTGGTTTCGCCCTTTCTGCGCCGAAGCGATACACTGTTGCCGTTTGATTTCTTCGCTCAAGGAGGATGCGCATGCCGTGCACAACGATTCTGGTCGGTAAAAACGCAAGCTACGACGGGTCGACCCTGGTCGCGCGTAACGAGGACTCGTCCAACGGGGTGTTTGAGCCCAAACGTATACGCGTGGTGCATCCCGACGAGCAGCCGCGCGTCTACACAAGCGTCCTGAGCCACCTGACCGTTGAACTGCCCAATAACCCCATGCGCTACACGAGCGTCCCCGATGTTGTCCCGGGCCACGGCATCTGGGCCGAGGCCGGTTTCAACGAGCTCAATGTGGGCATGTCCGCAACCGAGACGCTCACCACCAACGAGCGCGTCCGCGGTGCCGACCCGCTCGTCGACTACGTACCCGCCAAGGGCAACGAGGGTGAGGACGGCTATGTGCCGGCGCAACCTGGTGGCCTGGGCGAGGAGGATATGGTGACCCTGGTCCTGCCGTACGCCAAGTCCGCCCGCGACGGCGTTCGTATCCTGGGCGACCTGCTCGAGCGCTACGGCACCTACGAGAACAACGGCATCGCCTTTAGTGACGTGGACGAGATCTGGTGGCTCGAGACCATCGGCGGCCACCACTGGATCGCCAAGCGTGTGCCTGATGACGCCTATGTGACCATGCCCAACCAGCTGGGTATCGACAGCTTTGACCTAGACGACGCCGAGGGCGCCCAGACCGACCACATGTGCTCGGCCGACCTGCGCTCCTGGATGGCCGAGTGGCATCTGGACCTGACGTTGGGCGTCGAGGGCGACGGTCCGGCAACGGTCTTTAACCCGCGCGAGGCCTTTGGCTCGCACAGCGACAGCGACCATGTCTACAACACGCCGCGCGCCTGGTACATGCAGCGCTGCCTCAACCCCGGCGACGTGTGGGACGGCCCCGACGCCGACTACACGCCCGAGAGCGACGATATCCCCTGGAGCCGCGTGCCCGAGCGTAAGGTGACCATCGAGGACATCAAGTACGTGCTTTCGAGCCACTACCAGGGCACGGAGTACGACTGTTACGGCAGCAAGGGCACGCCCGCCACGCGCGGCGCCTATCGCCCCATCGGCATCAATCGCAACAGCCAGCTCGCCGTGCTGCAGCTGCGCCCCTATGCGCAGCCGGCCTACCGTGCCGTGCAGTGGATGGCCTTTGGCTCCAACTCGTTTAACGCGCTGGTTCCGCTGTACGCCAACGTCGAGACCATGCCCGAGTACTATGCCGACACGCAGGCTCGCGTGACGTCCGAAAACTTCTACTGGGCCAACCGCCTGATCGGCGCCCTGGCTGACGTCCGTTTCCATGAGTGCGGCCGCGCTGTGGAGGACTACCAGGAGAAGGTCGGCGGCATGGGCCACAAGCAGATTCACGACGTTGACGCTGTCGTAGCCGCGCTGCCCGAGGCCGAGGTGCCTGCCGAGCTCGCCCGCGCCAACGAGGCCTTTGCCGAGCTCGTGCGCGTGGAGACCGATGCCCTGTTGGGCAAGGTGCTCTACACCACGAGCTGCGCCATGAAGAACTCTTTCGCGATGAACGACAACGTGAGGTAGGGATTTCCCGTCGATTGAATAGCGCTAAAACGCTTTGTCGCTTTCGCTCAATCTTGGGTACAAGAACGCCAATGCAGTTGTTTGTGATTGGAGACAACCATGGTTATGAAACTCGATCAGCTTGTTAACGGCGCCATTAACGTGGGCTTTGGCGCTGCCGCCGTTGCTGTCGAAGGCGGCAAGAAGGTTCTCGACGACCTTAATACCAAGGGCGAGCAGGTTCGCAAGGACGCCGGCGCTCCCGATATCGCCCGCAGTGTGTCCGACATGTTCGAGCAGGCCGGCGGTACCATCTCCGATCTGACCGAGCGTCTGGGCATGCAGGGCGAGACCGCGGCCCAGCGCGTGCTCGATGAGCTCATCCTTGCTCGCGTCCGCGTTATGACCGCGTCCGAGCGCACGGCCTTCCTGGCCCACGTGCGCGACATCGTCGATTCGGTCGAGGACAACGTGACCTCGGTGCCCGTCGAGTCCGTTGAGCCCGACGATGCGAAGGATACCGAAGAGGCCGAGTAGCAGCGCAGATGGCAGATTCCACCACCGATTACAACAAACTAGATCCCCTGGGTGACGAGGCGGCGGTTGTCGATGAGGTCGACGCCGCCGTCTCGGGCGCTCGCAAGAAGCCGCGCGCTGTCGATATGGTGCCCGAGGAGCCCGACGCGATGGCGCCGGACGAGGAATACCAGCTCACGCCGGCGGGTCGCCGCGAGCGTATCGGGCAGATTGTTCGCCTGGTTAAAAAGTACCGCGTGTGGGATAACCTCACGCCGGTTCGTTTGCGCCGCCTGCTCGAGGAACTCGGCCCCATGTTCGTCAAGATGGGGCAGATTCTGGCCAACCGGTCCGAGATTCTGCCGCAACGCTTTTGCGATGAGCTGCGCCGCTTGCGCTCCGACGTGGAGCCGGTGCCGTACGAGGTAGTGCTCCGCTGCTTGGAAGAGGAATACGGCCTGCGCCTGGGGGAGATGTTCGATGCGATCGACCCCAATCCGCTTGGTAGCGCATCGCTCGCGCAGGTGCACCGCGCTCGTCTGGTGACGGGCGAGGACGTGGCCGTCAAGGTGCAGCGCCCCGGTGCGCAGCAGGTTATGGCACAGGACATCGATATCATCCGCTCGGTGGTGCGTATCGTTTCCAAGTTCGTCAATACCGATCAATTCGTTGACCTGCACGGCGTAGTCGAGGAGCTGTGGACCTCGTTTCGCGAGGAGACCAACTTTTTGGCCGAGGCCAAAAACCTCAACGACTTCTACGAGTTCCATAAGAGCGTTCATGGCGTGACGTGCCCTAAATCCTATCTGGACCTGTGCACCGAGCACGTGGTGGTCATGGATTACGTCGACGGCATTTCGATCGCCGATCCTGAACGCTTAGTGGCCGAGGGCTATGACTTGGAAAAGATCGGTGCCGCAATCGTCGAGGACTATTCGACGCAGGTGCTCGACGACGGCTTTTTCCATGCCGACCCGCATGCGGGAAACATCATCCTCAAAGACGGAATTGTCTACTTTATCGACTTGGGCATGGTCGGACGCATGTCGAGCCACGACCGTGGCATCGTCAAGGATATGATCTTTGCCGTGGCCGAGGGCGACGTGCCAAAGCTCAAGGATTCGCTCATGCGCTTTGCCGTGACGCGCGGCGATTCGGCCGAGCTTGACCATTCGGCCTTTTTGTCCGACTTGGACTTTATTGTTGCCGACTTTGCCGGGCTCGACCTTAAAGACCTGGATATCGGCGAGTTTTTGACCTCGCTGTTAAACCTCGCGCGCAAAAATGACGTTGAGCTGCCGAGCGTGGTGACGATGTTCGCCCGCGGCATGGTGACGCTCGAGGGCCTGTTGACCGAGTACATGCCCAACGTCAACATGATCCAAATCATCCAGACGCATATTAAAAACGAGAAAAGCACCTATGCGCGCATGCGCGAGATGAGCCGCGACTTTGCAGCGAGCAGTTATCGCGCGGCGAAGGGCTCGCTCGAGGCGGCCGAGTATCTGGGCTTGGCTTCGCGTATGCTTACGCGCGGCCAGCTTAAGGTGAACACGCAGATCATGAGCAGCGATAAGGCGCTGCGACAGCTAGGTGGGATTATCGACCGCATGTCGATGGCAATTGTGATCGCCGGTCTGTTTATCGGTTCGTCGGTGGTGTACTACGCGCGCATCGAGCCGGTTGTGTTTGGTATCCCGGTCATTGGCTTTATGGGCTACGTGAGCGCGCTGGTGCTGGCGCTTATGTTGGGCCGCAATATCTGGCTCAACAGTCACGGCGGCAAGCACTAGAGGCTGCGGCCGTCACCGCATTTTCCTATCGCAAACAATAGCTTTTACCTTGGGCTTCGCCTGCGTGCGAGGCCCTTTTGCGTGATACCATTTTGACGGTAATAATCGATGGCCTAGATGGTGGTGCGGAGACGCACGAATGCGCGGTTATCCTGCGCATTTGGGAGAATCGGGGTGCAAGTCCCCAGCTGTACCAGTAACCGTAATTCCTCTTGGCTCGGGATGCTCGCGTCGCAGATCGGACGACGTGCCCGAGTCGTTAAGGTTAAGTCGGATCGCCTCCCGTCTTGCATGCGGCTGCGGCTTTTGCCGCCGGTGTGCATAGGGCTCTGGAGGGAAGGGGGACCCCGATGGGGGAACTCGAGCGCAACATGCGCGATGACGTGGGGCAGTCTCAAGGCAACGCTCCAAGTGCAGACAGTAGGAGACAAATGGATATGTTTGAGGACGAGCGCCAGCGCGTCTCGCATCGCCGTGGCGCAATTGCGCGCGGCGTAGCCAAGCGCGGCCTGGTGGCATTCCTGGCCTTCGCGATGGCCTTTGGCACCACACCGGCTCAGCTGTGGGCCGAGGGCGCCGAGGGCATTGCCGAGGCTGTGGCTCAGACTGCGACGCCGGGCGAGGACGCAGCGCTTGCGGGCGGTACCGCTGAGCAGAGCGGCGCCGAGGTTTCGGATTCCGAGGGCGCGCCTGCAGCTAGTGCAGCCACAACAGAGGCAGCAACTGGCGACGAAGGCTCGGCGACGGGGGAGAGCCCTGCCACGAGCGAGCAGTCTTCGACGGCATCCGCTGGCCAAGTGGGATCTGCCGCCGCGGCTGCCGTTCAGACAGAGAACCCGACAGAAACCGGCGATGTTGCCAAGAAGCAGGTCGAGGTCTCGTTCTCGATTATCGGCACCGATGCTGACGGCAAGGCTCAGACCTGGGTGGCACCTACGCAGCTCAAGCTCGACGAGGGCGCGACGGCTGCGGATGCCTTCATTAAGCTGCAGGAGAAGACGGGCTTCAAGGCGAAGTACGATCCGAACACGGCATACGGTTTCTACCTCGAAAGCATCACATCCCCGAGCGATGGCCGCACGCTTGCCTACGATCCGACGACCTATGCCTACTGGCAGCTGTTCGTCGACGGCGCGTCTTCCTCGGTTGGCGCGAGCAGCGTCAAGCTCACCCAGGGGCAGAAGATTGAGTTTGCCTATACGGCTGGTAGCTCGTCCCCTGTCGTTAAGGACCAGGTTGCCGCAAATGTGACCGTCATTGGTCGCGATGCCCAGGGCAAGACTCAGACCTGGGTCGATAACGCGCAGTATGTGGTGACGTCCGGCTCGAGCGCACTTGACCTTACGAAGGTCGCGCTTGAGGCGAATGGCATCGACGCCGTTGCTGCGGGCTCCTTCATTCTGAGCCTTAAGTACAACGGTGTTGAACTGGGTACGCCCCAAGATTATTCGACCTATTGGCAGCTGTTCATCAACGGCAAGTCGAGTGACTATACGGCGGACAATGTCACCATCCATGTTGGCGATACCGTCACGTGGTTCTACGGTGGCTGGGGCGACCAGCTGCCCTCTGATTCCGTTCATGCTTCCGTTCAGGTGCTTGGTAAGGACAAGGACGGCAAGCAGCAGATTTGGGCTTCGACGGGCCAGACGAGTCTCAAGGCAGGCTCTACTGCCAAGGATCTCCTTGAGCAGACCGGCCTTACTCTCGATGCTGGCGAATCGTCTTGGGGCTGGTTCCTCAACGGCATTACTTCGCCGTTTGATGGTAAGTCCTATGGCTGGGATGCTGCGACCAAGAGCTATTGGCGCTTCTACGTAAATGGCAAGTTCGCCGACGTTGGCGCCGGTGCCTACAGGCTCCAGGAGGGTGACGCCGTCACCTTTATGTATGGTGCTGACGCCGATGTCCTCCCCGGTCAGGTGCTTGGATCCGCCGATGTTATCGGTCCCGATGTCAACGGGAACAATACGCGTTGGGGCACGGCAAGCAATGTTTCTCTGCCCGAAGGCTCCACGGCCCAGAACCTTATTGAGGCAGTTCTGAAGGCCAAGGGCGTTGCGTACGACGGCTCCCAGAGTGGTGAGTACTGGTTCCTGAATTCCATTACTTCGCCGTTCGATCACAAGCCGTATGGTTGGGATGCTGCGACCAATAAATATTGGCATCTGTATATCAACGGAGAGCCCTCCTTACTCTGCGCCAATCAGATTACGCTCAAGAGCGGCGATAAGGTCACGCTTGCCTATACCACCGATAATTCGCCCATGCCCGATCCCGACAAGATTGTCGTGGATCCGAGCGCGACGACTCCTGATTGGGATGCCGAGTGGGCCGGCTACGGCAACAGTGGCAACGGTTCGACCGTAACGGATGCCAAGACGCCTGCGCAGGCTTCCGGTCTTAAGTGGGCCTTCGATTGGAAGGCCGAGTCTGGTCAGCAGTATGCCAACTGCAGCGAACCTGTCATCGCCAACGGCTTTGTGTACATCGCGACCGAGAACGAGCTCATTAAGATTGATTCGTCCACGGGCAAAAAGGTTGCCTCTGCGCCGCTTGCCTCCAAGGTGAGCTATACCTCCCGTCCGATCTATACCAACGGCCTTATCATCGTTCCGCTCAACGGCGGTGCGGTCCAGGCGATTACTGCAGACAAGCTGATCTGCAAGTGGCTGACGCCTGGTTTGACGGACTTGACGCAGAGCTCCTGCACCGTCGTTTCGGACGGCGAGTACGTCTATGTAGGTACGGCTGATGGGAAGAAATACGTCAACGGTTCCTTTACGCGCATCAAGATCACCACAGGCGAAGTCTCTTGGCAGAACATCGACGCAGCTGAGGGCTATTATTGGACTGGCGCTGCCCTGACGGATAAGTACGCCATCGTCCCCACGAGCGCAGGTACGCTTAAGTGCATTGATAAGGCAACGGGCGATGTCGTTTCGACCATGAAGCTCGGCACCCTTGCGAACGCTGACTGCGTCGCCGATCCGTCCAATGGCTCGACCTTCTATCAGATGACGCACGACGGAAAGCTCCATGTGATTTCGCTTTCGGCGAAGGGCGTGCTGAGCGAGCAGAAGACGGTCGACCTGGGTCTTACGAATAACATGAGCGCCCCGGCGATGTCTGGCGACAACTTGATTGTCGGTGGGCAGACGGCTACTGGATCTGCTCTGGTTCTCTATAATCTGAAGACTGGTAAGACCACGATGGTCACCGCTGCTGACGGTAAAGAGCTACCGGCCGGATTTAACGGTATTGCTGCTACTCCGCTGGTGAGTGTTCAGGGTGGCAAGACCTATGTGTACTTCACCGTTAATAGCGCGGATAGCAAGGACTACGTCAGCTACTCTGCTGGTGGTGGGGTGTATCGCTATACGCTCGGCGATGCAGAGGCGACGCAGATTTATGATGCGGCTGGCCATTACCAGTACTGTGACTCTCCGGTCATTGCCGATGCATCTGGCAACCTGTACTACATCAATGACTCGGGCACGCTGTTCAAGCTTGGGGCCGTTGAGTCTTGGACGGTTGCCTTTAATTCCAACGGCGGGTCTGCTTGCGACACTAAGTTTGTTGCCACGGCCGATGGCAAGCTGGTCAAGCCGGCCGATCCGACGCGCGATGGCTACACTTTCGGCGGTTGGTATACCGATGAAGCCTGCACGCGGGCGTATGACTTCGCCACGCCGGTGACGGCCGATCTGACGCTGTATGCCAAGTGGACCAAGAATGCCGTTAACCCTGGCGGTAATGGCGGCGCAGGTTCGAATGGCGGCGGCGGTTCTGGTACCGGTACTGGTTCCGGCACTGGCGCTGGCACTGGCACGGGTTCCGGCTCCGGCTCGAAGGGCGGCGCTGTCGCCCCGGGTCATAAGCCGACGACCAAGACGACGGTGTCGACCAAGGCCGAGACCAAGGAAAACAAGTCCGACAAGAAGGATGAGAAGAAGTCTGACAAGAAGGACAACAAGTCCGACAAGAAGTCCGATACGGGTGCTGCTTCCACGACCACTGCTAAGAAGTCCTCTAGTGCTTCCGAGCAGGAGACTGGCACCAACCCGCTCGCCATTGTTGGCGTTGCCGCCGGCGTCATCGGTCTCGCCATCGTCGGCGTGTTCGTGTTCACCAAACGTCGGTAGGTGAGGGTTGTGTCCAATAAATCCAAGGACGCTGACCCCAAGCAACCAGATTCCTCGTTCATTCAGTTCGACGATGCAAAGCAACAGGGCGCCGCTTCGGCGGCGTCCGCATCTCGTCGCAAGGCGCTCCTTGGCGTTCTTGCTGCCGCGTGCACCATTCTGATCGTCGTCTCGCTGGGCTTCGTCCATCCTTCCGAGAGCGGCGCCTGGTCCATTGACTGGATCGTTCAGACCGTGACGGGGGAGAGCGTCGTCGCCAAGGACACCAAGGGGTCTGGCTCGTCTACCGCTTCGGGCGAGGCCAGTTCCAAGGATTCCAAATCTTCGGATGCTGCAAAAGATGAGTCCAAGGGCTCGAACGACGCCAAGGATGATTCCGAGTCTTCGCACAAGGAATCGGACAAAAGCTCGGATAGCAAGAAGTCCGATGGCCAGGACAGCAAGAGGTCTGGCGATAAATCCGCTGCCCAAAATACGGGAGCCGGTGATACTTCCAATGCGTCTGGCGGTGCTTCTTCGGGCGGTGGCCAGTCGTCTGATGGAGCCTCATCCCCTAATGGTGGAAACGCCTCCTCGGGCAGCCAAAGCGGCTCACAGGAGTCCAACTACGTTACGGTGACGGTTTCGGTCACATCGAGCGCTGTGGGCAATCCCGTGTCCTCTGGCGGCACCTTTACCTTTAACGAAGGCGCCACCGTTTACGATGCCCTGTGCGCGCTGGGCCTTTCTGTCAACGCACACGGCTCATCGTACGGCACGTATGTTTCTGCGATTGGTGGTTTGGCCGAGAAACAGTACGGCGGCACGAGCGGCTGGATGTACTCCGTCAACGGCACAACGCCCATGACGGCCTGCAGTAACTACGTTCTCTCCAATGGTGACAACGTCGTTTGGTATTACGTAACGGGCTAGAGGCCTCGACATAGCGCGCCAGACGGGCGGTTCGGACCAACATCCGGACCGCCCGTTTTTCATGCGAATGGGACTGGGTCGCCGGGTCTCTCGGCAAACAAAAAACCGGTTGGAACGGGAATTCCAACCGGTTATACATTCAAGCAAATAGTGAATCGACTACGACCGTGCGCCCTCGAGGAAGAAGCGGCGGCTGAAGTAGTTGTACCAGGTGACGAGGAACGTGGCGATGGCCTTCATGGCCTGGTAGCCGATGCTCAAAAACGTGACGCCCACAAACATGTACAGGTCGTTGAGGCCCAGGCCGATCACCGACAGGATGGTGAAGATCGTGAACTCGCGCTTGCGGCTCATGCCTTCGCGGTGGTCGAACACGTACTTCATGCTGAGCCAGTAGTTGACCACGACGGACGTGATAAACGAAACCGTGGTGCTCATCAAAAAGTCGAGGTGGAACAGCTCGACGAGCGCAATGAGCATGCCCCAGTCGATGCCAAAGGAGATAAGACCCACGACAGCAAACTTGAGGAACTGCTTGGTATGAGGTTGTGCCAGCGCCTTGCGCACGTAATCACATCCAATGCGTTGATGAATCGAGCAGAGGATACTTTAGAGCTTTTACAAGGGAAACGTAAGGTCTTTGCCAAGAACTATATGAACTCGCCAAATTTTCAAGAGCTAATCCGCAAACGTTGAAAATTTGCCCGTAAACGAGCGACACCCACGGACGATACTGCGCTGAGTGCGCGTCGTCCGTGGGCGCCGTAATGCTGCAGGGGTTTCGAGCTATTTTGTCACGTCGCCCTCCAGGAAGATTTTTCGGGTCACAAAGTTGTAGACCATGACAAGCGCGGTGGCGCAGATCTTGGCGATATTGGCCTCGAGTCCCAGGCCGGCGTTGAGCGCCAGCACGATGCCGTCGTTGAGCACCAAACCGATCACGGACAGCACGACAAAGATGATGAACTCGCGGCGGCGGCTCATGCCTTCCTTGTGCGCAAACACGTACTTCATGCTTGCGAGGTAGTTAAAGATGAGTGAGATGATAAAGCCGCTGGTGTTGGCGATTAGGATGTTGAGGCCCAGACCGTAGTGGAGCAGATTCATAATGCCAAAGTCGATAACCGTGGCAATGACACCGACGACGCCAAATTTCATGATCTGCGCAAGGAGCTTTTGCATGGTACCTGCCTTAGGGTGGCGCGGGGACGCCATGGGGATGACAAACTCAGCAAGTTTAGCCAATCCCCGCGGGTGGGGCTAGACGCGCTCTTCGATAGCACCGTTTCTATATGCATCGAGCAGCTGGCGCAGGTCCTGGATCTGGCTGCGAATTTTGGCGCCAGTATCGGTGTCGCTCACCATGCGGCGACGGTCCGCTTGGTCAAAACGGTTGGTCTCGCTCTCGATGTCCACGTTGCGCGTGAGTGCCTCGGCAACCGTCGTAAAGGCCCGGTGCGACTTGAGGCGGCAGCCGCGCGAGCTCGAGATGAGCGTATAGCCGGCGATACCCGTCTTGGGATGGTAAGCGCGGCAGAAGCCGCCATCGATGACCAGCAGCTTGCCGTTGGCGCGGATGGGCTGCTCGCCCTTGGTGGTTTTAACGGGCGTGTGGCCGTTGATGATGTGGCCGGTCGGCGAACATGCCATGGGCGCGACGCCAAACTCGCGCATGATGTCGTCGCAGACCGAGGGCGACTTGGTAAGCGTAAAGTACGGGTCCATCGGCTCGACCCAGGTGCTCTTATCGGCGATATAGGCGCGCTCAAAGGTACGCACCAGGCGTCCGCTGGCGGGTGAATTGAAGCCAATCCACAGGTACCACATCCAGTCGAGGGCATCGCGGTCGCCCACGCGCCACGCGCGGCGGGCGATGTGGTCGCAAAAATCGAGATAATCGCGGCCGGCGTGCCAGGTGCCCAGGCAGTTCATGCTGCTAAAGGTGCCGTCTTCGTTGAGCGGAACGCAGCCGTGGAAGAGCAGGTTGCCGTTGGCGACCTTGTACATCGAGCCGTGGGAATAGAGGAAATCGATATGGCGATGCAGGTGATCGGCGGTGACAAACTCGGACACGAGCTTGTCGATGATGTGCTGCTCCTGAGACGTGAGCGTATAGGGGTCCGCCGGATCGACGGTGGGGAAGTCGTTGGTCGTGAGCGGCCATACGCTGCCGTCGGCGAGCGTGACCGTGCCGGTGTCGTGCTCGATCTTGTCGAGTAACAGACGGTCGGTCATATCGAACTCGGGGTGGCGCTGGATAATCTGGCCCTCGAGCTTAAAGAGCAGCACATTGATGGCCTTGATCAGCGGGGTGATGGACTCACCGGCGGTGTAGGTGGCATCGGCAAAGGCGACAAGCTCACGCAGCGAGATGCCGTAGTCGTTCTCGAGGATCTCGTAATTGTCGTAACGCAGGTTGTTGCGCAGCACCGTGGCGATGCAGGCGGGCTCACCGGCCGCAGCGCCCATCCATAGCAGGTCGTGGTTGCCCCACTGGATGTCGAGCGAATGGTAGGTGAGCAGGCGGTCCATAATCTTGGCAGCGCCGCCGCCGCGGTCGAAGATATCGCCCACCAGGTGCAGGTGGTCGACGGCCAAGCGCTTGATGAGCGAGGCGAGTGACTCGATAAAGTCGTCGGCGCTGGCGGTCTCCAGGATGGACTCCACGATGCGCTCGTGATAGCGCACGCGATAGTTGTTCTCGTCCGGGTGCGTGTGCAACAACTCGTCGATGATATAGGCGTAATCGCGCGGTATGGCCTTACGCACCTTGGAGCGCGTGTAGCGGCTTGAAAGCGAACGAGCGACCATGATGAGCTGGTCAAGCATCGTCTTGTACCAGGTGGGCGAGTCCTCGCGCTGGCTGCGGACCAGCTCGATCTTCTCGTGCGGGTAGTAGATGAGCGTGCACAGCTCGCCCTTTTCGTCAAAGGTGAGCGTGTCGCCAAAAATCTCGTCGACATGCTCGCGCACGACGCCCGAGCAGTTGTTGAGGATGTGCATAAAGGCTTCGTACTCGCCATGCACGTCGCTCATAAAATGCTCGGTGCCTTTGGGCAGGTTGAGGATGGCCGAGAGATTGATGATCTCGGTAAACGCGGATTGTTCGGTGGGGAACTGTCTCGAAAGCAGGCGCAGATACTTGAAGTCTTGCGGGTTGCGATCGAATGCGACCATGAAACACCTTCCGATGGGGCTGGTAAAACTGATAAACAGCGTCAAACGTTTACCAGTATGCGCCGCTTTTGTTTCGATTTTGCGCCAGCGGCTGAATTGTCGGATGAACGGTTTGGTAAATCGATTTAGTTGAGGTAGATATGGCGGTTGAGTGGAGACGACAGAGGGTGTTTTCTCAGATATTTTTGCGTGGGGCCGGTGGAGACGATGGTGGTAAAGATGTTCACTATTTTTGGTTCGATTTGGTAAATAGTGGACATATGTACCGCATGTAGGCTCACTGTGCGATAATTTGCGCAGCAATGAGTAAGGAGCCTCATATGAGTGATTTTGTCCTGACCTGTGAATCCGCCGCCGACCGAACCCGTGAGTTCTTTGAATCGCGCAATATTCCCGTCGCGTATTTTCATTACGAGATCGACGATGTTGTCTATACGGACGATCTGTATCAGTCGATTACGCCGGACGAGTTTTTTGCCCAGATTGCCGCGGGCGCCATGCCCAAGACGTCTCAGGTGGGCGTGGGCGAGTACGAGGAGTTTTGGGAGCCGTTTGTTGCCGAGGGTAAAGACGTGCTGCACCTGACGTTGTCGTCGGGTATTTCGGGCACGTATGGATCGGCCTGCGTCGCGGCGCAGATGCTTGCGGATCGCTATCCCCAGGGCGGCAAGGTACGCGTCATCGATTCGCTGGGGGCGTCTTCGGGCTTTGGTCTGTTGCTGGAATATGCCGCCGACGTGCGCGATAGCGGGGCTTCACTCGACGAGACGGCCGCTTGGATCGAGGAGCATAAACTCAACCTGCACCACTGGTTCTTCTCGACCGATCTGTCGAGCTACCTGCGCGGCGGTCGCATTTCGGCCGCGAGCGCGATCATCGGCACGGCGCTCAAGATTTGCCCGCTTATGACGGTCGATTGCGAAGGTAAGCTGTCGCCACGTGAGAAGATTCGCACTAAGAAGCGAGCGATTTCCGAGATGGCTAAGACCATGATGGCACACGTACAGGACGGTGCAGATTATTCGGGTAAGTGCATCATGTCGCAGTCGGCGTGCCGCGAGGATGCCGAGGCGGTCGCGGCGCTGATTGAGGAACAGGTTCCGCAGCTTAAAGGCAAGATTGAGATCAATGACATCGGTACTCTGATTGGCTCGCATACCGGACCTGGTACGGTGGCGCTCTTCTTTATGGGCGACAAGCGCGTGGATTAATTTGCCCCATCACGTCGCTGCATGATTGCTCAAACGAAAACGGCCCGCCTCACGTTTGTGGGGCGGGCCAAGATGTTTTGCTAGCGTTTCTTTCCGCGGAAGAAAAAGCCGTGCAGTGACGGCTTGAGGCCGCGGTTGGCGCGATGCTCCTCGACGCGCTCGTGGATCGAAGCGACGCGCTCGATGACTTCGTCGGGAATCGGCACATCGGGATTCATGTTCTCGACTTGGCTGACCTCGGCGGCGGCGACCTGGTCGATAATGGGCACGTCGTCGCGCGAGATGACAGGTGTGGCGTCTTCCTTCATCTTGCGATAACGCTGCATCATGTCGGTCTGTAGCTGCTGGGCCGAAGGCGGTGTCCAGATGATGGCGTTGGCGCCGGCGGCGATGGTCTCGCGAATGCTCTCGGGCGTCTTGCCGCCCGGCGCGATAAGCGGCAGGTTGGGATAGTGCTCGCGCAGCTCGCGTAGGACCTGGGGCGTGTTCTTGCCGGCGGCGATGTTGAGAATCTTGGCTCCAGCGCGCACCTTGGCGTGGGCATCGTCGTCGCAGCGAACGACCGTGGCGATGACGGGGATGTCGGCGATGTTGGTGATGTGCTCGACCATCTCGGCAGTAGCGGGGGAGTTGACCACGCAGCCCGCCGCGCCCTGCATCTCGGAGACGGCTGCCATCTGCACGGAGCGCTTACCGGTCGTAGTTCCGCCACCCACGCCTACAAAGACCGGGCACTCGGCGACGGTCAGCAGCGCTTGCGTAATGGCGGGCTGCGGCGTGAAAGGGTAGACCGCAAAGACGGCGTCGGCGTTGGAGTTGCGGATAACCGCGACATCGGTGGTGTAAATGAGCGACTTGATGCGTCGGCCAAAGAGCGTGAAGCCGCTGGCCTCCTCGATCTCGTCGGGCATGCGAAGGGCAGCCTTGCGCAGGCGTCCGTCGATGGGCAGGGGCTCCATAGGGAGCAGGCCGTTGGGCGTGACGGCTACTTGGGGCTCGGTGAACTCGTCTGCAAGCTCGACCTCGGAAAAATCGACCGAGGCGACGATGTCCTTGTGCACCTCGGCGGGCACATCGATGGGAGCTTGGTCGTTTGCCGCCGCAGGCGTGTCGAAGGAGCTGGTGCCGACGAAGGCGTCGACGCGCTCATTTAGATCGTTGAGGGTATCCATGGAGGCTCGATTCTATGTGATAACGGCCGGCGCTATGCAGCCGGAATTGCGAATGCTAAATCGTTTGACGAGTTGATTTTTCCCCGCCGCGCCATCCGTTAGACCGAAGGGCCGGTGAACGTGAAGGAGCTGTGGTGGCGGGGATCGAGGTGCTATCTTGAAAGTCCCGTTTACAAGAGAGGTGACGCGGTATGGAATTTTCGGCAATGTTGGGCTCGATTGGCCTGTGTGTGGGCGCAATCGTTGCCGCCGCGGTCATCTACTTTGTGGTCACGGCCATTAAGGGCAAAAGGGCCGAACGCAAGGAGCGCACGATGCTTAAACAGCATCGCGACCAGCAGGGCAAACGCGCACGGAGATAACTTGTTGAGTTTTGGATCCGTGCGCTAGCTGCGTTTTCGGATCAGGGCAATGTAGAAGCCCTCAAAGTCGCGGCTAGGCGGAATGGTGAGCGTGCCGGGCAGGCCGTTGGCGATGGCCGATACCTGACCGGCGGCAATGGCTTCGGTCAGAGCGTTGGACTCGATGCGCGGCTCCTCACCAGCTTCCTGGGTGCGTCGTGCTTCGCTTTCGCTCGGCGTGCCGTCGAGGGGGATAAGCTCGCAGTCCATGTGCTTGTCGAGGGCCTCTTGCAGGGCGTCCTCGTTTTCCTGCGGCAAAATCGAACAGGTCGAATAGACGAGCGTGCCGCCCGGTTTGAGGGCACCCATGGCGCGGTCCAGAAGTGCTCGCTGCGAGCGGGCGCACTTGCTCAGCAACTGCTCGGTGAGGCCGCGCAGGCTTTTCTCGTTGCCACTGATGACGGTGCCCGTGCCGGTGCAGGGAGCGTCGAGCAGGATGCGGTCAAAGCGGAAGAACTCGTCGAGCTCGCGTGCGTCGATGCGCATGACGGGCACGTTTTTGGCACCTTGGCGGTGGAGGTTGGACTCAAGCTTTTCGGCGCGGGGAATGCTCATCTCACAGGCGGTGAGGTGCGCCTGTCCCTGGGTGAGGGCGGCGATCTGTGTTGTCTTGCCGCCGGGGGCTGCGCACATGTCCAGGATGTCCTCGCCTGCCTGGGCGCCCAGGACCAACGGCGGCATCATGGATGACAGGCTCTGCAGGTAGATCTTGCCGTCGCGGTAGATGTCGAGATCCCACAGATCGGAAACCTGGGCCTCGGGCAGGATAAAGGCGTCTGGGTACCAGGCGACGGGGTTGTGGGCGATGCCGGCGGCACCGAGCGCCGCAGCGATGTCCTCGGCGGTCGCCTTGAGCGTGTTGGCGCGCAGCGTGACCGGGCGTGTGGCCGCGGCGCCGAAGCCCTCGATCATGAGCTTGGCATCGGCGGGCGCATAGGCGCCGGCGACCGTGTCGACCATAAAGCGCGGCAGGTCGGCGGCGGAGTGTTGGGCGGCAAGCTGGTCAGAAAGCTCGGTAGCAGCAAACTGCCTGAGCTTGAGCTCGGCCTTGACCTGCTTTTTCTGCTTACGACGACGCGGCTTGGACATCCGTCTTTCCTTCCCATTCCATTACATGTCGAGTGTTGTTTTAGTACTGGCTCTCGTGCTTGCTGAAGAAGTCGAAGCGCGGGGGCAGCGGCTTCACGCGGTGCTCGCCGGGCTTCTCGCCCAGGCTTTCCACGAACTCGTCCGTGGAGGCAAATATGTTGTCCCAGCTAAAGAAGGCGACGGGGTCGACGTCGAAGTACTCGCAAATGAGCTCGCAGCCGGCCGGCACGATGCCGTGCATGAGCACGGTCGCCACGCGCAGCTCGGTGAAGGCGTCGACGAGGGCCTGCGTCATCGCGGTATTGGCTTGCTCGCCCTCAAGCTTGTTGGCAGCCTTGGAGGCGTCGCTCCAGCGCTTGTTGGCGGCGCGCAGGTAGTCGTCGCACACAGCGAGCGCGCGGTGCGTCTCGAACTTGTACATGGCCTGCTCAAACGCGAGGGCGGCCTGCTCGGCGGCCTCCACCACGGTGGCCGAGGCGGCGCCGGCGGGGATGCAACCGTTGCGATAGGGGCTCTCGTCGCCCTCCTTGACGGCGACGCCGTAGAAGCAGCTGCGGGCCAGGCGGTTGAAGACGCCGGTCAAAAGGGCGCTTTCCTTAAGGGCCGGATCGATGACGCGCTTGTCGTCGCAGGCGTGCACCTCGTTGCCGTCCTTGTCCTTGCCGGTCACGCGGGTGTCGTATGCCTTGGGGCTAAAGCTCACCGGCTTCTCGGACAGGCCGAGCGACAGCCAGTGCGCGCGCATCTGCTCGCAGGTGTAGTGGTTGAGCAGGTCGTCTGCCGGCGGGGGAGGCGTCTGCGAGGACGAGCTTGCCTTTTTGCCCATGTAGAGCAGGTGGTAGCAGGCGCTGACGGTGCTCTGCGTGAGGTTCCAACCCAGGGCCTCCCACATGGCGGTCTGCGCGATGCAATAGAAGTAGATGTTGTCCTGGCCAATGAACTGGTAGATTTGTGCGTCATCCGAGCACCACCAGTCGCGCCAGTCGAGCGAGCTGTGCTGGTAGGTGGGCGCGGGGACCTGCGTGGAATCGGCGGCGGGCTCGCCCATGAGGGCGGCATCCTGGGCGGCGACGCCCTCGGTCACGCCGGCGGCCTTGGCATCGCGTGCGAGCACGGTGCGCGTATAGCTGATGGGAGCCCACAGGCTCTCGGGCCAGCACCAGCAGGTGACGTCGGAGACGCCATCGACCTCGGGCACCGGAACGCCCCAGTCGATGTTGCCGGTGATGCGGAAGGGTACGAGCGCCTTGCCGCTGCGGAAGCGCACGCCGCCGTTGGCGAGCACCGCGTGGGCATCGTCGCGCTCCTTCCAGCTGGGGAAGGTGACGGTAAAGCTGCTCTTGTTGCCCTCGGGCTCCAGCACGGTGTGCTCGGGAAGCTGATCCTCGACGGCATCGAAGGCCTCGCGGAACTTGTTCTGGATGTAGAGCTGGGCCGGCAGCAGCCACTCCTCCATGGTCTTGGAGACCACGGAGCGAACCTGCGGGTTCTGGGCGAGCTTGGCGGTGTAGGTCTTCATAAAGTCGAGGTAGGCCGGCAGGTCAAAGTAGAGGTTGTCGACCGGGCGCAGCTCGGGCACCTCGCCGGTGAGCTGGCTCTTGGGCGCGATGAGCTCCTCGGGCTCAAACTGGTGACCCAGGTCGCACTCGTCGGCGTAGGCTTTCTCGGACTTGCAGCCCTGGATGGGGCAGCGGCCGATCACCTGACGGCCGTTGAGGAACGTGCCGGCCTTGGCATCGTAGAACTGCAGCGTGGAGCGCTTGGAGATGGTGCCCTGCTCGTGCAGACGCTCGATAATCTCGGTGGTCACCTCGTTGTGAATCTGCGCAGCCGGCTCAAGGCCCGAGCCGCCGTAGATGTCACAGCTGATGTTGTAGTTGTTGAGGGTCGCGGCCTGGCGGGAGTGATTGGACTCGACATACTCGCTAATGGACTTGTCGTAGCCCTCGTTCTCCTTGAGCTTGCGGTAGCTCTCCATGATGGGCGAGCCATAGCAGTCGGTGCCCGAGGTGAAGATGACGTTCTCGCGGCCCAGGCGGTCGCGCAGGAAGCGGGCGAAGAAGTCGGCAGGGACAAAGACGCCGCCAACGTGGCCAAAGTGAAGGCCCTTGTTGCCGTAGGGCTCGCCGGCGGTAACGATGGCGCGGCGAGGCCAGCTGGGACGGTCGTTCATGGAGTATTTGGATGCCATGGGACTCCTTCGCATATGGTGAGGGCGCGGCCGGGCGCGGGGCTCGGCGGCGCGGTGGTCAATTCGTGCATATCGTTCGACATTATCGCACATGCGGGCGGGTGCGTGGCAGGGGCGCTATCCTAAGATGCTATGAATGAGATTTCCAACATACATGCGTTTGAGGACGAGGATTTTCTGCACGCCTGCTTTGTGTGGGGGATGGCCGTGCTTGGCGCATTTGCCGTGTGTCTGGTGCCGGTGTTTATGCTGCTGGGCGGGCCTGCGGACTTGGATGCGGCTGACGCGGGCGGCTGGATGGCCGACTTGGGATGGATAGTCGGCTTGGCTGCGATCTCAATGGCGTCGTTCGCCGTGCACGAGCTGGTGCACGGTGTGTTTTTTAAGCTGCTGGCGCCTGCGGGCGCGCAGGTGACCTTTGGGGCGAATCGCGAGACGGCGATGATCTATGCCTGCGCCGAGGGCGTTGTGTATTCGCGCCGGCGGTACATGGTGGTTTGCCTGGCGCCGACGGTTGTTGTGACGTCGGCGTTTGCCCTGGGGTTTGCGTTTTCGGGCTATCCGCTGCTGTGCTACCTGGCGACCGGCTTGCATTTATCGGGTTGCGTGGGCGATTGGTATTACGTGCGGACCATTTTGCGCGACCGCCGCATTGTCGCCTGCGAGGACACGTCCTTCGGCGTGCGCTTTTTCGGGTGAGGAGATGTCGATGAAGCCGTTGTTGTTGCACGCCTGCTGTGCGCCGTGCTCTCTTGAGCCGGTCCGCCTGCTGCGCGAGGAAGGGTTTGAGCCCACAATCTGCTGGACCAACCCCAATATTCAGCCGCACGATGAATGGCAGCGGCGTTTGGACGAGCTGCGCCGGTGGTGTGCCGATGGCGACATCGAGCTTATCGAGGCGGGGGAGGACCGGGAGCGCTGGGAGGCCGGCGTGGCCCCGCTGGGCGCCGATCGACCCCGTCGCTGTCGCGCGTGCTATGCCCTGCGCTTGGCCGAGGCATGTCGTGTGGCCCAGGAACGCGGGTTTGAGTCTGTGGGCACGACGCTCGCCGTCTCGCCGTATCAGTTGTTCGAAACCTGCAATGATGTGTTGGAGCGTCTGGCTGCCGCCCGCGGTCTCACTCCGGTGATTCGCGATTTTCGTCCGTATTACCCCGAGGCGACACGTCGTTCGCGCGAGCTGGGTATGTATCGGCAGAATTACTGCGGCTGCCGATTCTCGGCCGTCGAGGCGGCCATGGACCGCGCCCGCATCCGCGACGAGCGCAAAGCCGCCAAAAAGTAGTTCATTTGGGACGTCAGCCTGCTAGGATGTAGAGCGGACTTTAGCTATATAAGGAGTATCCGACGTGTCTATGCGTACCGATGATTTTGACTACAACCTTCCCGAGGAACTGATTGCCCAAGCTCCTGCCGAGCCGCGCGACTCCTGCCGCCTTCTGGTGGTGGATCGCAAGGGCTCCCAGGCGGGAACGCCGCTGGAGCACGGCGGTACCGTTGAGCACCGCATCTTCCGCGACATCATCGACTATATCGAGCCGGGCGACGTGCTCGTCATCAACCAGACGCGCGTGATGCCGGCTCGCCTGATCGGTCGCAAAGCCGGCTCGGGCGGCGTGGTCGAGACTCTGCTGCTCAAGCGCCGCGAGGACGTGGATCCGCTGGGCCATGTTTGGGAGTGCTTGGTCAAGCCGGGCAAGCGCCTGAAGCCCGGTGCTCATATTGAGTATCGCGCCGGTGGCGCCCATGCGCCCGAGGGGGCTCCCGTGGTGCTGACGGCCGAGGTCGTCGACTTTGTCACCGATAGCCGCGGCGGCCGTCTGGTGCGTTTTGAGCCGGCCGGTTGCAATGCCGCCGGCGACCCGCGCACGCTCGACGAGGCCATCCACGCTGCCGGCCACGTGCCGCTGCCGCCCTACATTACCGATTACGAGGGCGATCCCGAGAAGTACCAGACCGTCTACGCCATGAAGGAGGAGCACTCGGCTGCCGCTCCTACGGCGGGTCTGCACTTCACGCCCGAGCTCATGGCCGCTATCGAGGCCAAGGGTGCGAAGTTTGCCGCCGTCGAGCTCGAGGTGGGTATCGATACCTTCCGTCTGGTGGAGGAGGACGACCCCACGCAGCACGTGATGCACACCGAGCGCTACCACGTGTCGCAGGAGGTTGTCGATGCCGTGCACAAGGCCAAGGCCGAGGGTCATCGTGTGATCGCCGTCGGCACCACCGCGGTGCGCTCGCTCGAGAGCGCGTTTGACGCGGACGCGCCGGTGTCCGATCCGGCTGTGACGGCGCGCTATTTTGAGGGCCGCGAGGACGGGGCCGACACGCTCGGCCGCGGCGACATCGTGGTGCGCGAGAACGCGACAACGCAGCTCTACCTTATGCCCGGCTCGACCTATCACGTGGTCGACGCGTTGATCACGAACTTCCACGTGCCGCGCTCTACACTCATGATGCTTGTGAGCGCGCTTGCCACCCGCGACCAGATCATGGATGCCTACGCCGCCGCCATCGAAGAGCGTTACCGCTTCTTCAGCTTTGGCGACGCGATGCTCATTCAGTAGGTTACGGCGTTTTACAAACGCCGTAACCGGTCGACGCTGCAAACCCGCCAGAGCGGCAATCTGCCTTTCAACTTCGGCGGCATGACCAGAAGGTCAATGCCGCCTTGTTTCAAGGCACCTTGCTCGCTCTGGCGGGTTTTCGCTGACTTCGCCAAAACATCGGCGCCGCCGTTGTTGGCACTTGGGGACGTTCCTTTTGTGCCGGCACCTGGGGACACTCCTTATGTCAAGAGATTGGTGCAAGAGGGATAGATTGCCTTGCATCAATCTAATAAGTTGCGGTGAGATAGTTCTTAAATTGGCTTTTTGAGGGCTAAACAGGAACTATCTCACCGCAACTGCGTTGAGCGTTTTTTGGCAGCTGGTTTACTTGCTCGCGAACAGCCAGACTAGGATGATCACCAGGATTGCGACGACGATGCAGACGATGGCGCCGGTGAATTTGATGCGTGAGTCGCGGGTACGCTCGCGCACCGCGTCCTCGGTGGCCTCGAGCTGGGCGACTTCGCGCTCGGTCTCGGCGTGTTCGGCTTTGTCTCGGGCCAAGGACCCTGCAAGCGACTCAGTAATCTCTGGGTGGTCGTGTACTTCGTTCGCCTGTTCGATGATCGACTGCGCATGTGCGGCATCTGCTTGGGCGTTGGCGATGCTCTGCTCTTGGTCGCGGCGTGCCTTGTCCTCGGCGGCGATCTTCTCGCGCAGTTCGCGCTGGCGCGTTGCAGCGGCGGTTTTTGCGGTCTGCAGCTCGTCGCGCGCGGCATCGGCCTCTGCCGTCACGGCTTGGTGCGCGCGTTTGGCTTCGGCAATGGGGGCCTGCGCCTGTTCGACGGCCTGCTCGGCTGCGGCAAGCGAGTGTTCAAGGTCGGCGGTGATACGCGGGACATCTTCTTCGGCTTTACGCAGGGCATCTGCCGTGTCGGAGATCTGCATCGAGAGCTCGCTAGTGCGCACCGTATAGTTGGCGGGATTTGCCGAGGGATTGCGTTGCAGCTCGGCATACTCATGACGCAGTGTCTCGAGCTGGGCGCGCGTGGCGTCGACGGTTTGTTGTGCGGCGGCAATGCCGGCGTCTCGCTCGGCCTGCACCTTGTCGCGGATGCGCTTGGAATCCTCAAGACGGCGAACGAGGCGGTTGCCGGTCTCGCGCGAGCTCGCCTCGCGGGCCTCCACGGCATCGAGCGCGGCCTTCAGGCGGAGCTCGGTCGCGTCATCCTCTGTCTTCATTTGTTCGAGCTGACCCTTGAGCTCTGCTACTTTGGAAGCATGGACATCGCGATCGATTTCGGCTGCCGCAGCGGTCTTTTGCGCTGTGGCGATCGCCTGACGCTGGTCGGCGACGATCTGCTCGTAGCGGCCTGCGATATCCTGGCGCGTCTCGAGTTCCTCGGCCTGATCGGCAATGCGCTGCTCAAGTTCGGCCAGGTGGGCGCGGGCATCGGCAAGTGCCTTTTTCGCGGCGTTCATCTCGCGCATGGCCGAGGCACCCTGGGCGATAAAGGTGCCCACGGCGTTCGCAGTGTTCGAGACAGCGGTCCCCAGATCGCGGCTTGCGGCGGGGGAGTGCGGGGCGGTCGGGCGAGCGGTGTCGGCAGCGTCCGCATCGGCAGCCTGCGGCGCGGCGATATTGCCGGTACCGCCCTCGACCACAGAAAAGCCTGCTGCGTGCGGATCGACCGCATCGGCGCCAATCGTGGGGTGCTCGAGCTGCAGAAACGAGGGCATGGTGCTGCCCTGGTCGGCAACCGGAGTCTCGCCGGGCACAAAGGTCGAGGCCGCCTCGGCGGCCTCCTCTTCCTCGGCATCAATATCGGCATCGGCGACGGCGTCTTTCATCGCTTTGACAGCATCCATCATGGAGTCCATGACGGCATCGAGCTCTTCTTCCGAAGACACCTCGATGGGGCCCGCTGCTTGCGGGACGTCGTCCTGAGCGGGCGCATCGTCGTTTTGCTCATCGGCGTTTTCTGTTTCGGGGGTTTCCGCCGTAGCGCTTTCGTCCAAGATGGGGTCGTCGATGTCGATACCATCGCAGGTCACAGCGTCAGTATCTGCGGTGACGTCTGCGGAATCATCAATATGCTGTTGAGTCTGGGGGTCCAGCTCGTCTGTCATAGGCATGTGCTCCTCATCGTTGTTTGTCACCCTATGATAAAGTCTCGCGCCGACATCCCGCGCGCCGCAGCAAAGTTTCAAAACGTGTTCGATGGCTCGATCTGATAACAATAACTCGGCCGCTTTATCCAGTTTGCACTTGACAATCCCTTCGCCGAACGACGTGGTGCCGTTCGCCTACCGCGGTCTTTTATTTTCGCTTGAACACGCTAAAGTTGCATCTCAGCTTTTGGCGCGTGAAGTTGGACACGCGCAGTCGGCGGGCGTGCCCGTCGCGATTTGAAAGGACTTTGTATGGGACTTTTCACTGGTAAGACCGTGATCGTCACCGGCGGCGGCAAGGCCACGCTCAAGGACGGTTCCGCTGGCTCCATCGGCTACGGCATCGATATCGCATTTGCCAAGGAGGGCGCGAACCTCGTCATCACCGGCCGCAACGTTGCCAAGCTCGAGGCCGCCAAGGAGTCTCTCGAGGCCGAGTACGGCGTCAAGGTTCTGCCTGTTCAGGCCGATGTCTCGGCTGGTCAGGACAACGAGGCCGTCGTCCAGAACGTCATCGACAAGGCCATTGAGGAGTTCGGCCGCATCGACGCCGTCGTCAACAATGCTCAGGCCAGCGCCTCGGGCGTGACCATCGCCGATCACACCATGGACCAGTTTAACCTGGCCATTTACTCCGGTCTGTATGCTACCTATCTGTACATGCAGAAGGCCTATCCGCACCTGAAGGAGACCAAGGGCTCCGTGGTCAACTTTGCCTCGGGCGCCGGCCTGTTTGGCAACTATGGCCAGTGCAGCTATGCTGCCGCCAAGGAGGGCATCCGCGGCCTGACCCGCGTTGCCGCCAACGAGTGGGGCAAGGACGGCATCAACGTCAATATCGTTTGCCCGCTTGCTTGGACCGCTGCGCTCGAGAACTTCCAGGATGCCTATCCCGAGGCGTTCAAGGCCAACGTCCACATGCCGCCGGCGGGTCACTACGGCGACGTCGAGAAGGAAATCGGCCGTGTGGTCGTTCAGCTCTGCGGTCCCGACTTTAAGTACATGAACGGTGAGACCGTCACCCTCGAGGGTGGCATGGGTCAGCGGCCCTAACAGTTACGCGGTTCTACGAACCGCGTAACCAGTTGACGCTGCAAACCCGCCAGAGCGGCAATCTGACGTTCAACTTCAAGGGCGCGACCAGAAGGTCAGCGCCCTTTCGTTTCACGTCACCTTGCTCGCTCTGGCGGGCTTTCGCTCATATGACCCAATCCGCTGTCAAGAGCCACAATGGCCCCGCCGACCGCTTGCAATCGGTCGGCGGGGCCTGCCGTTAACCCGTCCCG
>NZ_JBBNLT010000007.1:0-129837 GCF_040092345.1 Collinsella sp. CLA-ER-H7
ACGAGCGTCGGTAAGACACGCCGAGGTCGCCGCGGACGGGCTGATATAGGGAGAGGGCCTGACCCCATATCGTTGGGGCCAGGCCCGATTTTGCCTCTTGACAATGTCCTGCTCATATTAAAAGGAACGTCCCTAAGTGCCAACCAGGGCAACACCGCAGATAGAGGACGGACAGCGAAAGCCCGCCAGAGCGAGCAAGGTGCCTTCAAGAAAAATGGCGCCGCAGGTTGAGCATAAGTCAGCGAGCGGGTCGCATTTGTGACAAGGTGACGTGAAACGAAAGGGCGCTGACCTTTTGGTCGCGCCCTTGAAGTTGAACGTCAGATTGTCCAAATGCGGCCCGCGCAGCGTCGAGCCGTTACGCGGTTCGTAGAACCGCGTAACAAGTTAGTACATCTTTGCGCCGGCGGGGATGGAGGCGTCGAGCTGGATCAGGTTGAGACGCTCCTCGCCCTCCTCCTCGTGGACAGCGCTGATCAGCATGCCGCAGCTGGGAATACCCATCATCTTGCGCGGAGGCAGGTTGGTGATGGCGAGCAAGGTCTTGCCAACCAGGTCCTCGGGCTCGTAATAAGCGTGAATACCGGAGAGGATGGTGCGGTCGGTGCCGGTGCCGTCGTCGAGCGTAAAGTTCAGCAGCTTCTTGGACTTCTTGACGGCCTCGCATGCCTTGACCTTCACAGCGCGGAAGTCGCTCTTGGAGAAGGTATCAAAGTCGACGAACTCCTCAAACAGCGGCTCAACGGCGATCTTGGAGTAATCGAGCGTGGGCTTAAGCGACTTAACGAACGGGCTCGCGGCGTTGCCGGCCTCGGCAGCCTTGGCGGCAGCGGCACCGGACTGGAAACCCTTCTCGGGCTTCATGTGCGGGAACAGCAGCACGTCGCGGATAGAAGCCTGGTTGGTGAGCAGCATGACCACGCGGTCGACACCAATGCCAATGCCGCCCGCGGGAGGCATACCGTACTCGAGGGCGCGCACGTAGTCCTCGTCGTACTCCATGGCCTCGTCGTCACCGCCGGCCTTCTCGGCCATCTGGGCGGCAAAGCGCTCGGCCTGGTCGACCGGGTCGTTGAGCTCGGAGAACGCGTTGGCGTACTCGTGACCGGCAATAACCAGCTCAAAGCGGTGCGTCAGGCGCGGGTCGTCCTCAAAACGCTTGGCAAGCGGGCTGACCTCGATGGGGTAATCGCACACGAACGTCGGGTTGACGATGGTGTCCTCGCCCAGCTCATCGTAAATCTCGGCGATGATCTTGCCAGCAGTCCACTCGGGCTTGATCTCCAGGCCCTTCTCGCGCGCGGCGGCAGCAAGCTCCTCGACTGGCGTGTCAATGGTGACCTGCTTGCCGAGCACGTCGGAGACGATGTCGGTCATGGGACGGCTGGCCCACTCACCAGAAAGGTCGATGGTCTGGCCCTGGTACTCGATGACCTCGGGGTTGCCGATGGCCTTGTTGGCAGCCTTGATGACACCCTGGGCGAGTGCCTTCATGCCCTCGAGGTCGGAGAAGGCACGGTAGGCCTCCATCGTGGTGAACTCGGGGTTGTGGGTAAGGTCCATGCCCTCGTTACGGAAGATGCGGCCGATCTCGAACACGCGCTCAAAACCACCGACAATGCAGCGCTTGAGGTGCAGCTCGGTGGCAATACGCAGGTAGCACTCCTGATCGAGCGCGTTGAAGTGGGTAATGAACGGCTTGGCAGTAGCGCCGCCCTGGATGGTCTGCAGGATGGGGGTCTCGACCTCCATGTAGCCGTCGGACTCCATAAAGCGACGGAAGGTGGAGAGAATCTGCGAACGCTTACGGAAGGTCTCGCGAACGTCGTCGTTGGCGATCAGGTCGACATAGCGCTGGCGATAGCGGGTCTCCTTGTCGGAAAGACCGTGGAACTTCTCGGGCAGCGGACGAACGGCCTTGGCAAGCAGGGTCGCGCTCTTAGGAGCAACGGAAAGCTGGCCGCGCTGGGTGCGCACGACCACGCCGGTCACGCCCAGGATGTCGCCCAGGTCGAGGGCCTTGAGCGTATTCCAGGCAGCCTCGTCCATGTCGTTGATGCGGCAGAACAGTTGAATCTCGGCAGTCGCATCGCGCACGACGATGAACATGATCTTGCCCTGACCGCGCTTGGCGACCACACGGCCGGCGATCTTCACGACATCCTCGGTGTCCTCACCATCGGCAAGATCGGCGTACTTAGTCTCGATATCGGCGACGTAGTCCTCAAGCTCAGAGTGCTCGGGATAGGGGTTCTGGCCCGCCTCGAACAGGGCGGCGCGCTTGGCCAGGCGGGTGGCGCGCTCGTCGTTGAGCGTCGATGCCTGATCGGCGGCGTTCTGGTTCTCTGCCATAAGTTAGCTCCTCAAACTAAAACGCTCCCCAGGATTCGGTCCCAGGGAGCGAAAACATACCTTTACGCGGGACCGTGGTCTAGCGTGCGATCTTGGCGATGGTGTAGACGCGAGTCTTGCCGGAAGGCGTAACGACCTCGACGGAATCACCCTCGCCGTGACCGATGATGGCGTGACCGACCGGAGACTCGTTGGAGATCTTGTGCTCAAGCGAGTTGGTCTCGGTGGTACCGACGAGCGTGACTTCCATGACCTCACCGTTGGGATCAATCAGCGAAACGGTGGAACCGATGGAGACGGTCAGATCGCCCGTGGTGGCAGCAACCTGAGCGTTGGCAAGAATGGCCTGGATCTCGGCGATACGAGCAGCATTCTGGGCCTGCTTGTCCTTGGCGGCATCGTACTCGGAGTTCTCCGAAAGGTCGCCGAACGCGCGGGCTTCCTTGATGTCCTCGACGATCTCCTTGGCGTAATCGCCCTCACGCCAGGCGAGCTCCTCGACGAGCTTCTGGCGGCCCTCAGCGGTCAGTACGATCTGGCTTGCGTCCATACGGATATCTCCCCAACTCTGATCAAACAATCAACTGTCAACAAAACGAAAAAGACCGGCTAGCCTGCGGGCAAGCCGGTCAGGTGCTCACCCCAAAGGGATGGGACTACTCTGCGTCCGCGTCGCTGTCCTCTGCCTGCTTCTTCTTGGCAGCAGCGAGCTTGGCCTCGAGTTCAGCGATCTCCTTGTCCTCCTCGGACTGCTCGACCACGACCTCCTCGGCCTGCTTGGTCTCGGCCTTATCGTCGCCCTCCATACCCTCGCGGATATTCTTGACGGTAGAGCCGAGAGACTTGCCGAGCTTCGGCAGGTTCTTGGGCCCGAAGATAATCAGGACAACGACGAGAATAATGATGAGCTCAGGAGCCCTCAGTCCAAACATGTAGACCTCCACAATACAGCGAGACAAGCTCGAATGAGTATACCGCGGGTATCGCGGTATCACAACACTAGCTAAAAAAAGGGACCGCAAGAAGCGGTCCCTCCTCATGCTCTGGTCGGGTTGACTGGATTTGAACCAGCGACCCCTGCGTCCCGAACGCAGTGCTCTACCAAACTGAGCCACAACCCGTTAGCTTGACTATAGTAACAAAGATTTTCGCCGCGTGCTAGAGAAATTTTTATTTCTTTGGCGCGTCGATTTGAACCGTGTTGGGAATAAGCTCAGTCGCGCAGGCCCACCAGCCATTTTGCTGGGCAACATCGGCAAGCCTTTCGGCCGTAGCAGCGGTGTCGCAAATGGCAAACGAGCAGGCACCCGATCCGCACACATCTACAGCAACGGTTCCGTCCTGTTTACGCAGCCAGTCGAGGACCGTTTGAATCTGCGACTCCATCTGTGCGGAAATGACACCCAAGTTGTTATGGATGAGTGCATATGCCGTCTCGGCATCACCAGCACGCAAGGCAGAAGCTATCGCGCCGGGCTTGTCCGCAGGCACCGGGGCCTCGTCAAAACGTCGATAGGCTTCAATTGTCGAAACGCTTGCCTCGCGCGGCTTGACCAGCACGACGGGCGTCGCGGGCAGCGCGGGGTACTCAGTTGCCAGCACGTCTCCCCCACCTACGTAGAACGCAGGACTCGCGTGCAAAAAGAACGGGACGTCGGCACCAATGCCCCGCGCAATATCGTCGAGCGCTGGGTCGGTGTGATCAATGCCCCAGAGCTCCGCCAAGGCGACAATGACCGCGGCCGCATCCGTCGAGGGGCCGCCCAAGCCGGCGCACAATGGGATGCGCTTCTCAATCGTCACGCAGATGTTTGCCTCGCGACCATAATGCTCGGCCATAGCAACCGCAGCCCGATACGCCGTATTCTTTTGCATGGGAAAATCTGATGCTGGAACCGTCTGGACGGTCAGCACCTGCGCCGGCGTGACCGTCACGGTATCGGAAAGACCGACGGCCGCCATCAGGGAATCGACCCTGTGGTAGCCGCGGTCATCGCGCTCGGTATGAACCCCCAGGTAGAGGTTAATCTTTGCCGGCGCGGAAAGAGTCAGGGACCGATCGGTCACCGTTAATGCTCCTCGAGCTGATTGCCGAGCGGGGTAAAGATGTGCTCGCCGCTCTCGGGGTCGAACAGCTCGACCTGACCGGTGAGCACATCGATATACTGGTAGGACTGACGCGACTTGCGGCCACGACGCTCGTCAACCTCGACAATGAAGACGGCCGGGTGGACGCTCTTGATGGTGCCCATGCGCTCGACGACGCGGGTACGGCCCATGTTGGCCTTCACCTTGACGCGATCGCCCACCATATCGGTCAGCTTCTCGTGGATGTCGTCGACGTGATTGACTTCCATCTCTTCCATGAACAGGGCCTCCAGAAGGTGCAATTCAAAAAGGGGATAATACCCCTAAGATAGACAAAACTCTAATACTATAGCACCCTATTGTGGCCATACGCAAGTAGCTAAATAAGCCCGGTCCCAAATACGTACCAGACGACAATCTCGCATGACCAGTTGTTACGCGGTTTGGTAAACCGCGTAACCTAAAGGTTGTCGGTGTCCAAGACGATGGTGAACGGACCGTCGTTGACAAGATCGACTTTCATATCGGCGCCAAAAATGCCGTGCGCCACGTGTTCGACATCTTGACGAACGAGCGTCAGGAAGTACTCGTAGAGCTCGTTGGCGACATCGGGGGCGCCGGCATCCGTAAACGATGGGCGGCGACCGTGGCGGCAGTCGGCGAACAGCGTGAACTGCGACACCACGAGCACCTCGCCGTCGACATCGGCAAGCGCCAAGTTGGTCTTGCCGTTCTCGTCCTCGTTGATACGCAGCCCGCGGAGCTTGCCCCACAGCTTGTCGGCCTCGGCACGCGTATCGCCATGGCCCACACCCAGCAGCACCAGGTAGCCGCGTCCAATGCGGCCCACGCACTCGCCGTCGACCGTCACGCCGGCGTTGAGCACGCGCTGCACCACCGCACGCACGGTCTACTCCTCGCCCGTCAGCTTGGCGGACAGATGCTCGAGCGCGTGGAAACGATGGCTGATGGCGTTCTTCTCGTCAGCCGTCAGCTCGGCCATGGTCTTGCCCGGCGTGTCGACCGGCAGGAACAGCGGGTCGTAGCCAAAGCCGTGATCGCCGCGGCCCTCGTGCGCGATAACGCCCTCGCAGGCGCCCTCACCATAGGTGACCAGACCATCCGTGTCGATGAGCGCGACGACACTCATAAAACGCGCGGTGCGATCCTCGTCTGCCACGCCTTCCAAGTTAACGAGCAGCTTGGCGTTGTTGGCGGCATCGTCGCCATGCACGCCCGCATAGCGCGCGCTATACACGCCCGGCCCGCCGTCCAGGGCATCAACGACCAAGCCCGAATCGTCGGCAATGGCCATGAGCCCCGTCTCCTCGACGGCAGCCTGCGCCTTGATGATGGCGTTCTCCAAAAACGTCGTGCCGTTTTCCTCGGGGTCCTCAAAATCGCCCAGCTGGCCGAGCGCCACAAAGCGCACCTCGGGCATGACCTTGCCCAAAATGGCCTCGATCTCGGTGAGCTTATGAGCGTTTCCGGTTGCCACGACGATGGTCGCCGCCGGGTCGAGGGTGTCGATGTCGATCTTCTCAAGTGCCATAACTGGCCTCCTTGTCTCTATAGCAATGCCGCGCCGAGGGCGACGAGGGCCTCTGCCTCTCCCCTCTCAATCAACGGCAGTCTTGTGTCTAGACGTCTCCGCAGATGAAACCTACCAAAATAAACCTGTCCCTTTTTGGCAGGTTAGGCGAGGGCTTGGCGCTGAAGCTCGATGAGCTCGGCGATACCCTTGTCGCCCAGGTCGAGCAGGGCGTTGAGGCGTTTGCGGTCGAAGGGCGCCTGCTCGCCGGTGCCCTGGAGCTCGATCATCTCACCGGTATCGGTGGCGACGAGGTTCATGTCGACCTCGGCATGACTGTCCTCGGAATAATCGAGGTCAAGCAGCGTATTGCCGTCGACAACGCCCATGGAGATGGCAGCCACCTGGCCGGTAAGCGGGATGCGCTCGATCTTGCCCGCCTCGACCCACATGGCGAGGGCGTCGTGCAGCGCCACCCAGGCGCCGGTGATGCTCGCTGTACGCGTGCCGCCATCGGCCTGAATCACATCGCAGTCGACGGTGACGGTGTACTCGCCGAGCGCCTTCATGTTGACGACGGTACGCAGGCTGCGGCCAATGAGGCGCTCGATCTCCATGGAGCGACCCTTGCGGTTGGCGTGCTCGCGCTTGCAGCGCTTGCCGGTCGACGCCGGCAGCATGGCGTATTCCGCGGTCACCCAGCCGGCCTTGGCGCCCTTTCGCCAGCCCGGCACGCCCTCCTCGATAGTGGCGGCGCACAGCACGCACGTGTCGCCGAACTCGGCGAAACACGAGCCGTGGGCGTGCTTCATGACACCACGGGTGAGCTTGACGGGGCGCAGCTCATTGGCGGCACGGCCGTTGGCGCGGTTGACCTGCATGTACTCCATAGAAATATCCTTTCGGCAAAAGCTGTGGCGAAGCCTTTGGAGCTGCCTTACATCTATTTCAGTTCGTCGATATCGATATGTTCGATGCTCTTGAGCGGCTGACCAAAGATAAAGCTGCCCGCCACCGCAAACTCGGCAATGTTATCGGCCGTCGTGGCAAAACGATGCTGCGGCTCGGCGGCGTCGCCCGCCAGCTGCTCGCGGCGCGTGAGGATATCGGTCAGCTCGCGTGTGGTCTCCTCGGCGGAACTCACGACGCGCACCCCAGGCCCCAGCGCATGGCGGATAGGTCCCACCAACAGCGGGAAATGCGTACAGCCGAGCACCACGGTATCGATACCGTGGTCGCGCAGCGGCTCAACCGTGGCACCCACCAGCGCACGCACGGCAGGCGTATCGAAGATGTCCTCGTTCTCAAGCCACTGTTCCTGCAGATGTGCACCCGAGGCGAGCTCGTGTTCGACAACCTCGACAAAGCTCGAGGCAGGACAGCCGTATACATCGACGCCGGCATCTAGATCCTGAATGGCGCGCGTGTAGGCGCCCGAGCGAATGGTGAGGTTGGTAGCGAGCACGCCCACGCGACGCGTACGCGTGCTGTTGATTGCTGCACGGGCACCCGGCGCGATCACGCCGATCACGGGAACGTCGAGCACCTGCTGGGCCAGACGCAAGGCCGCAGCGGTCGCCGTGTTGCAGGCGATGACCATAATCTTGACGTCGTGCTTCGAAAGCCAACGACCCGCCTGCAGCGCAAACGAGCGCACTTCATCCTCGGTGCGCGTGCCGTAGGGGCAGCGCTTGGTGTCGCCAAAGTAGTAGACGGACTCGTGCGGCAGCGCCGTCGCAATCGCGCGCGCAACCGTCAGACCGCCCAAACCAGAATCGAACACGCCAATCGGGCGCGTGTCGCCTGCCGGATTCTCGATATCGGACATTACCTCACCAGTCTCTCTCGAAAAGACATGTCCAAGTGCAGCGACGCCGCGCTACGAACGCGCCGCGACCAGCAGCTCTGCCGTCGCCGCCCAACCGTCGACAATTTTGCCGCGCGTAACGAAAGCGTTCTCGCAAGCAGCCAGGAACTCGGGCGCGCCGGCGCTCGTCAGGCCATTCTCGACCAAGCAGAACGTGCCCACGTGATCGGCCATGTAGAAGTCGGACTCGGAGTCGCCGAGCGCAAGCGTCTCCTCGCGCTCGATCCCCAGGCGCTCGCAGAAGCGCGCAATGGCGACGCCTTTGTTGAGGCCCGCGGGGTTGATGTTGAATGCGCGACCGTCCTCGACGCGATCGAGCTCGAGCGTCGTCGGCTTGGACAGATGCGTCAGGTGACCGTTGCAAGCCCAAATCAGACCGCAGCCGGCCTCGTCCAGAATGGCCTGAACCTCATCGTCGGGCACATCGCCGCGCATGCCGACGGTGACCTCACGGTATTTGTAGCCGGTCGACATGTCGTTGTGGTACTCGATCTTGTGCGGCCAGCGGGCAAGGATCTTCTCGCACACGCCGGTCTGCTCGATCACCTGGTGCGGCGTGAGGCCGCAAGAGGAGTCGTAGGGCATGTCGCCGGTCAGATACTCCCAATCGTTGGCTTTGAGGTCGTACATGACCAGGCCGCCCATCTCGCCGATGTAGGAGTTGAGGCCGAGCACGCGCGCATCCTCGTGGATCATGGTACGGTTGCGGCCCGAGGTGGGAACCACCTGAATACCAGCGCGAGCGAGCGCCACGACGGCCTCGACGAGTTTGGTCGAGGGGTTGCCGTCGTTGTCGCGCAGCACGCACGAGCCGGGTGCGAGCATCGTGGCATCCAGGTCGGTAAAGACGTACTTGACCTTGGCCAAGCGCTCGCGCATCTCGCCCGAAAGCTCAGCGACGGTCGGCAGGGTATTGTGGGACATGGTTACTCCGTTTACGTAGAAGGGTTTGGACTTGGACGGCATGTTTTGATTGAGGGAACACGCTTATGGCGACAGCGCACTCAGGGCGCCGCCGCCATCATGGTTCATTAGTCAAACTGGGTAACATCGATCAGGCGATTGGCCAGCGAAAGGTCGCTCTCGATGGGCACGAACTCGTCGCCCACGTGCATGAGCTCCTCGTCACCCTTTGCCAGCAGCAAGACAATGGTGGGAGCATCGGGGTTGACGTACTCCTCGCGCGCCGCCTTGAACGCCGCATGCACAGCGGCTTCGCGGTCGAGGATGATCTTGTTCGGCGTATCGTCGGGAACATGCTCGGCAAGCTCGCGACAGACCTTCATCGGGTCCTCGTGAGCTGGATCCTCGTTGGCAAAGATCATCAGGTCGGAATACGGTGCGGCCTCGCGCGGAAGCTGCTCGCGGCGCTCCTGCGCCTTGCCGCCGGCAGCGCCAAACAGCGCAATGACGGGGCTAGCGGGAAACGCGCGCTTCACCGACGAGAAAAGCGAACGGAACGAAAGCTGGTTGTGCGCATAGTCGACGACGCAGATCACGCGGCCGTCCTTCGACTCCACGACCTCCATACGGCCCGGCACACGCAGTTTGGAGAGGCCCTTCTTGATAGCCTCGATACCGATGCCGATCTCGCGCGCAGCGGCGATAGCGACCAGCGCGTTTTCCACGTTAAAGTCGCCCGCGATGCCCAGCAGGACCTTCTCCCCCGTCTCGGACTCGTCGGCACACAGGCCATGCAAGTTGAACTCGATGCTAAAGCCGACCATGCGTACGTCGCTTGCCCACAGGCTCGCCTCGGGATGCTCGACGCCAACGGTCACCAAGCGATCGGCCGTCGACGCTGCCTCCAGCACGCGTTCGACTTCATCAGTGCCCAGATTCACTACGGCAGTCTTTGCCTGGTCAAAGATCCTGAGTTTGCTCTCAAAATAATCCTCAAACGTGGGGTGCTCGATCGGCGAGATGTGGTCGCGGCCGATGTTGAGGAAACACGCCACGTCAAACGGCAGATTCTCGACGCGTTGATACTTGAGCGCCTGGCTCGAGACCTCCATGACCATGGACTGGCGACCGGACTCACGGCAGTTGGCGATATGGCGCCAGACCTCGGGAGCCTCGGGCGTGGTGTTGGTGCTCTCGTAGCACTCGATACCATCGTCGGTGTTCACCGAACCGATCATGCCGCAGGACTCGCCCGCCGCCTTGATGATGGACTGGAGCATAAAAGCGGCCGTGGTCTTTCCCTTGGTGCCGGTGATGCCCACGATCTTGACGTCGTGGTCGGGACGGTCGTAGACCTCCGGCGGCAACAGGGCCATGGCCGTGCGAACGCTATCAACAACCAGCATCGCAGCACCGCTCTCCTGCGCCAGCGGCTCCAGAGACTCGACCAGTGGCTCCTCGCACACAAATGCGACGGCGCCCGCATCGAGCGCCATGCTCAAAAACGCGGGCTTAAAGGCAGCACCTTTGCAGAAGAACACGTCACCTGCCGAGACCGCGCGCGAATCAAACGAGCAGCCGGTCACGGCACGCTCGTCAACCTGCTCTGATGCGCGCAGCTCGCCGCACACATCGAGAAGCTTGGCAAGCGTATCGACCGTGGTCACGGTCGCGGAATCCGAATGGTGCATCTTTCACCTTTCTCAGCCATTTGGCAGGGACGGTTTTATAGTAACTGAAACGCACCCACGCAAAAACGGCTCCCGGAGGAGCCGTTACGCGCAGGCGTTCGTAAGCCGAGGCTAGGCAGCCTGAACAGCGGGCTGGTCCTCGTCGATAAAGAAGCGCTTGTACCACACCAAGAACACGAGCGGCGTATAGATCTTGCGCTGGAAATCGCCCTTGCCCGCAAAGTGCAGATCGAGCAGGTGCATGAGTTCGTCGGTATTGAAGAACTCGCTTGCCCACGGCGCGGTGAAGTACTCCTTGACATAGTCGTACCACTTTTGCTCGCGCAGCCAGTAGACAATCGGCACCGGGAAGCCCACCTTGGGACGGGTGGCCCACTCATCGGGCAGCGACTTGTTGGCAGCGTGGCGGAGTACCTGTTTGTTGCCGTTCTCGTTGATGCGGTAGCGGTCGGGAATGTGCTCGGCGAACTCCATGACTTTGCGGTCCAGGAAGGGCACGCGCAGCTCCAGCGAGTGTGCCATGCACATCTTGTCGGCCTTGAGCAGAATGTCGCCCGGGAGCCACATGTTCATGTCCAGGTACTGCTTCTTGACCAGCTCGGGCTGACCCTTCACGCGTGCGTAGATGGGTGCAGCGAGCTCAAAGGCGCCGTCGCCGGTGTTGTACTCGGGCTTGAGCACGCCGTCGACCTCGCGCTCCGGCCATACCAGAGCCTGTCCCAGGAACGACTTCTCGGGGATCTCGGCACCCTTGACCAGGAAGTTATGTCCCTTGAAGTACGGCATATGCAGCGCCAGGTTACCGAGCGCGCGACGGATGGGCAGCGGCACCATCTTTTTGTACTTGCGCACCGGGACCGTGTCCTCGTAGTAGGCGTAGCCGCCAAAGAGCTCGTCGGCGCCTTCGCCCGAAAGCACGACGGTGACGTCCTTGCGGGCCATCTCGGCCAAGAACCACAGCGGCACGGAAGACAGGTTGGACTGTGGCTCGTCCATGTGATACTGGATGTCCTCGAGCGCACCGAAGAACTCGTCGGCGGTAATCATCTTGCGAACGTTTTCGACGCCGAGCTTATCGGAAAGCTCCTTGGCGTAGTTGGTCTCGTTGAAGTTCTTGTAGTCAAAGCCCACCGAGAAGGTCTTGTCGGGCATGAGGCAAGCGGCGATGTAGCTGGAGTCGACGCCACCGGAGAGGAACGACGCGACCTTGACGTCGGCGATGCGATGGGCCTCGACGCTCTCGTGCACGACTTCGTCCAGCTCATCGACATACTCTTCGAACGGCTTCTCGACGGCAGAGTAATCGCAATCCCAGTAGCGCTCGATGTTCATCTTGCCGGTCGGGATATCGACGGTAAAGTAATGCGCCGGTGGCAGCTTGTAGACACCCTCGAAGAAGGTCTCCTCGGTTGCCGAATACTGCAGCGTCATGTACGGACGCAGGGCCTTTTTGTTGACCGCCTTGTGGAAGTGCGGGTAGTCCAAGAAGCTCTTGATCTCGGAACCAAAGAGCACGCCCGGAGCGCCGTCGCCCGCATCGGCCATGGGATAGTAGTAAAGCGGCTTGATGCCAAAGATGTCGCGGGCGCCAAAAAGCTTGTTCTTCTTTTTGTCCCAGATGACGAAGGCGTACATACCGCGTAAGCGATCGAGGACGGCCTCGCCCCACTCCTCGTAGCCGTGCAGGAGGCTCTCGGTGTCGGCGCCGCAGTGGAACTTGTAGCCCTTGGCCTCGAGCTCGGAACGGAGTTCTTGGAAGTTGTAGATCTCGCCGTTGAAGACAATGACGACGCTACCGTCCTCGTTGGCCATGGGTTGGGCGCCAGCCTCGGTCAGGTCGAGGATCGACAGGCGGCGGAAGCCGAGGGCAACGCGGCCGTCGATAAACTGACCGCCCATGTCGGGACCGCGATGGACGATGCGGTCCATCATCTTGGTGAGCACCTCGGATTGGTTATCCGTCCCACCGACAAAACCGACAAAACCGCACATATACTATCCCCTCTGCTGTTACTGGGCATCAAATCGAATCAGTAGCTTTTGAGTATACCCGAGGGCGTAAAGAGGGGCGGAATGTTCAGGCAATCTCAACTGAATCAGCTCCGCTGTGACACGCGCGAGTTACCTTTAATGGATATGAGGTGAATGAGGCGATTGTTTTGCTATACTCTCTCCGCACGGGCGATTGGCGCAACGGTTAGCGCAGGTGCTTTACACGCACAAGGCTGGGGGTTCGAATCCCTCATCGCCCACCACTTGATTGAAAAGGCTCCCAGCGATGGGGGCCTTTCTTTTTTGTGCCCAGTGCAGAGGGATTCGAACCCGCAAGGGTGCGGAGCTGAGGAAACGCGAAGCGTTTTCCAGCGCAGCACGCGAGGAGCGAAGCGACGAAGCGGAAGCGGGCGGCGCCAGCCGCACGCGGACATCCCTCATCGCCCACCACTTGATTGAAAAGGCTCCCAGCGATGGGGGCCTTTCTTTTTTGTGCCCAGTGCAGAGGGATTCGAACCCGCTAGCACGTCTGTCACAAAGGCCGTGGCCAAAAAATGGCAAAAATGAGTACTGCTACCTTGGTTACAACATATAAATAGATAGTATTTGCTTAAGTTTCGCAACATATGTCCATTATAAGGACTAACAGTTGGACCAGAATCGTGCATTCATCGCCATTTCGACTTGCTATTTGGTCTGATTAGTCCAAAATTGCTGCTACCAAATCGGTAACAGTACTCATATTTGATGTTTTTTGACCAGTAGGTCTCCCAGCCTTAGCAAATCTAAGGCAAAAAGGGTTCCAGACCGCTGAATCATGCCGCATATGGCACGTCCGCAGTCCGGAACCCGGTCCAAATTGAGTTATTGCGCCGAACTAGCCCAAGACACCCGACAAAATCTCAATCAGGCTATCCACATCGGCCTCCTCGCACACGAGCGGCGGCAGGAAACGCAGCGTATGAGCTCCGGTCGCGTTAATCACGGCACCGGCTTCCAGCGCTCGGGCAACAATGTCATGTGCATCGCCCGCAGCGTCATCCAGGTCGCAGCCGAGCATCAGGCCGCGGCCACGGACCTCAACCACGTGCGGAAGCTTGGCTAGCGTCTGCTCCATATAGGCGCCCACCTTGGCGGCATGCTCAGCGTAGTCGCCGCGCACAAGCGCGGAGAGCGTCGCAGCGCACGCCGCGACGGCCAAGCAGCTACCGCCAAAGGTCGAACCGTGGTCGCCAGGCTTAAACACGTCGGCGATCTCCTTCTTTGCCACCACGGCGCCCATGGGAACGCCGTCGGCGATGCCCTTGGCAAGACTCATGATGTCGGGCTCCACGCCATAAGTCTGGAACGCAAACGGCTTACCGGAGCGGAACAGACCGCACTGGACCTCGTCGGCGATAAGGACGGCACCGGCCTCGTGCGCCAGGTCGCGCGCGGCAGCCATAAACTCCTCGGTCATGGGATGCACGCCGCTCTCGCCCTGAATCGGCTCGAGCATCACGGCGCAAATCTCGCTTCCCAGCTGCTTAAAGATTGCATGCAGCTCATCGATATCGTTGGGTGTGCAGGCCACAAAGCCGCCCGGCAGCGGGCGGAAGCTATCCTGCAGCCAATCCTGCATGGTAGCGGCAATGGTCTCGAGCGTTCTGCCATGGAAGCCACCGCGCATGCACACGATGGTGTTGCCACCGTTACCGGCACGCTTGGCGTACAGGCGAGCAAGCTTCATCGAACCCTCATTGGCCTCGGCGCCGGAGTTGGCAAAGAACGTCTCCCACACCTGCTCGCCCGCCGTCGGAGCACCGAGCGCAGCTGCCGTGGTCTCATCGCCGGCGGCGATGGCATCGGCAATCACGCGCGCACCGTCTACGTCGTCGTTAGCGAGCTTGGACAGCAACGCCGCGACCTGGCCACGCTGCTCGATGTAGAAGTAGTTAGACACATGCAGAAGCTTTTTGGTCTGAGCCTCGAGTGCCGAAAGCACTGTAGGATTACCGTGGCCTAGGCTACACACGCCAATTCCAGCGAGAAAGTCGAGATACTCACGACCATCGTCACCGGTGAGCTTCATACCGTGACCTTCGACAAACTCAACCGGCGAGCGGCCAAAGGTATGCATAACGTAGTGGGATTCGAGCGATTGTTGAGCAGCAAGTGACATGGGATGCCTTTCGTCGGGCGCTAGGTAGCGCGGGCTATGGGTGTACGGATGCGGCGCCAGGACGTTAAACCGTCTGGAGCTTCTCGACCTCGTCGAGGTTCTCGGTCAGGCGCGCCGCAAAGGTCGAAAGCGGGTGCGGGTGCGTATCGAACTCATAAGCCGTCTCGGTGGAATGAATCACGGTACCGACGCCGGCATCGGTCAACAGCTCCAGCAGCAGCGAATGCGGCGTGGTGCCGTTGATGATGTGCGCGCGGAACACACCGGCGGCAAGCGCATCGACAGCGGCGCGTAGCTTGGGAATCATGCCCTTGTCGACTTCGCCGCCGTAGAGCATCTCATTAACCTCGTCGAGCGTCAGGTTGGAAATGAGCGAATCCTTGTCGCTAAAGTCCTTATACAGGCCATCGACGTCGGTAAGGAAGATCACCTTATGCGCGTGGAGCGCCGCCGCGACAGCACCGGCGGCGGTATCGGCGTTGATGTTAAAGAAGCCGCCGTCCTCCCCCGCCGCGACGGTAGCGATGACGGGAATGTACTCGCTATCGAGCAAGCGCTCGATATAGTCGGTGTTGACGTGCGTCACTTTGCCCACGCGACCGAGCTCGGGGTCGAGCGGCTCGGCGATGAGCGTGCCGGCATCGCTGCCCGACACGCCCACGGCCAGGTTACCGTGCTGGTTGATGGCAGCGACCAGCTCCTGGTTGACCTTGCCGCCCAGTACCTCGCGCACGATATCCATGGTATCCGGCGTGGTTACGCGCTGGCCGTTCTTAAATTCGACAGGGATGTCATAGTGGCTGAGTGCTTCGTTGATGGCCTTGCCGCCGCCATGCACGATAACGGGGCGCATGCCGATGATCTTGAGCAGAACGATATCGCTCATCACGTCGCGGCGCAGTTGCTCGTCGACCATGGCGGCTCCGCCGTACTTGATAACGACCGTCTTGCCGGTCAGGTTTTTAATCCACGGCAGCGCCTCGAACAGCAGCTGCGCGGTCGCTTCGTTGGATTCGCTCGAACGACAATCGCGTGCGAATTTCATAGTCTGCCTCGTCTTTCGTATCGTTATCGCGCCGTGCTCCGCTGTCCGCAATCGCGGCAAGATGCACAGCGTGCCTGGAATCTAGGAACGGTAGTCGCCGTTGATGGAGATGTACTCATGCGTGAGGTCGCAGGTCCACACAGTCGTTGCCGCGTCGCCTGCGCCCAGGTCGGCCGAGATCACGATCTCGGGCGCCTCGAAACGTCGCAGAGCCTCGTCCTCGTCAAAGGGAACAGTCAGACCGTCGCGACAGACAGGCATGCCCATCATGTCGATGGAAACGTCTTCCTGATTAAACTGCACGCCGCACTTGCCAAGCGCCATAGCGACGCGGCCCCAGTTGCAGTCGTGGCCAGCAATGCAGGTCTTGACGAGCGGCGAATTGGCGACGGCACGGGCGGCAATATCGGCTTCCTCGTCGTTAGCGGCGCCGGTAACATTAACCGTCACGAGCTTGGATGCGCCCTCGCCGTCGGCGGCGATGTTGCGCGCCAGGCTCTCGCACACCTCGTGCACGGCAAAGGACAGTTCGTCAAAAGCGTCAGTGCCCTCGACGATGACCTCGGTATCTGCGGCAGCAGCGCCAGAAGCAAGCATGATACAGGTGTCGTTGGTCGAGGTATCGGAATCGACCGTCACCTTATTAAAGGTCTGCTTAACGGTCGAGAGCAACAGGGCGTGGAGCGCCGCCGGCTCGACGGGGGCATCGGTAGTAATGACCGCGATCATGGTGGCCATATTGGGCATGATCATGCCCGAGCCCTTGCACATGCCGCCCACCGTATAGGCGTTGCCCGCATGGCCCGCAGCCTCACTGCGGTAGCGAACGGCATACTCCTTGGAGTGCGTATCGGTCGTCATGATGGCACGGGCGGCATCGGCGCCACCATGAGCGGAGAGCGCCTCGAAGGCGGACGGAACGGCCGTCTCAAACGTGTCGATCGGCAGAATCTGTCCGATCACGCCTGTGGATGCAACTAGGATCTGCTGGGGTTCACAGCCGATGACCTGCGACGCGATGTTGCATGTCTCGCGTGCGCAGGCAAGGCCGGTCTCGCCCGTAGCGGCATTCGCGTTGCCGGAGTTGATTGAAACACCAGCGACGATGCCATAGCCTTTGTCCGAACCGCCCAGGTTGGCACGGCTCACCTGCACGGGCGCCGCGCAAAAACGGTTGGTCGTAAACACGCCGGCGCCGGGACAGGGCTTATCAGGCACCACGAGCGCATAGTCCAAGCGCTCGGGATTCTTCCGGAATCCCGCATGGATGCCTGCGGCCTTAAAGCCAGCAGCTGCCGTAACGCCACCCTCGACGGCGCGAATCTTAATATCAATCAGGTCGGTATTCATCGTCCCTACGACTCCTTATATCAAATAAAAAAGCGGGCATCGGCTGGCACGCCATACCGGTCGCAATTAGTAGACCAGCTTAAAAGTGGCGCCCAACTCGATACCCGACTACCAAATCGTTAACAATCGAATGTGCTACACCGGGCACGCCACTGTGGGCAAGCCTCGTCGCTCGTCAAAGCCAAAGACGATATTGGCGCACTGGACCGCTTGGCCCGCAGCACCCTTGCACAAATTGTCGATAGCACCTGTCGCCACCAGCACGCCCGCACGTTTGTTGAGCGCAAGGCCGATCTGGGCGGCGTTGGTGCCGACGACCGAAGCCGTCTTGGGCTGCTGGCCGGCATCGAGCACGCGCACAAAGGTGCGACCGGCGTAGAACTTCTTGTAATGGTCGACGACGTCCTCAAGGGTCAACGTGTCGAGAGCCTGCGGCGCGAGCGGCATCGTCACCGTGGAAAGCAGGCCGCGCTTGAGCGGTGCCAAGTGTGGAGTAAAGACGACGCGATCGGTCAGGCCCAGGATCTGCTCAATCTCGGGCGTATGGCGATGTTTGCCTACGCCATAGGCCTCCAGGTTCTCGTCTGCGCTACAAAAATGGGTGCGAGCGTTACAGGACTTACCGGCACCCGTCACGCCACTAATGGCATCGACGATTACGGGGCCGCTCTCTGCCACCCAGCCCGCACGCACGGCAGGAGCAGCAGCAAGGCTCGTTGCGGTGGGATAGCAGCCGGCGCAGGCGACCAACACGGGCCCGCCAGCGGCATGGCTGGAAGCAGCGGTCTCTAAGTCCTGGCAGAACAGCTCGGGCAGGCCGAAAGCGCGGGTCTTGAGCAACTCGGGGCTCGTGTGCTCGGCGGCATACCATGCCTCAAAGACAGACGCGTCGCTCAGACGGTAATCGGCCGAAAGATCAAAGCAGGAAACGCCCGCGGCAAGGAGCGCGGGCACCTGTGCCATGGCAGCCGTGTGCGGCACGGCAAGAAAAACCGCATCGCAGCTCTTGAGCTCGGGGGCGTCATGCGTGGTGAAAACCAGATCGCTCACGCCAGCAAAGCTCGGATACACCGCGGACAGCGGCTGGCCGGCATCGGCGTTGGACGTAATGGCAGCAAGTTCAAACTCGGGATGGCCGAGCACGAGGCGAATGAGCTCGGCTCCGGCATATCCAGCCGCGCCGACGATTCCAACCTTCAAAGACATATCAGACTCCTTGTCTGCGATTTATGCACCGATGCGCATTTCGCAGCGGTCGTTATGAAGTGGGTTGAAACTTTAGCACCAAAAGATGCATGAATACGTAAATAGCTTGCATGTTCATGCATTGAAACATTCCCGACACATTCGCTTGAAGGAATTGACAAATAGAGCGGGCTCCGTATTGACCGGCACTCCTTACGGTGCCGGGCAACACGGAGCCCGCCCATGCGAAAACTAAGTTGTTAGGATGAGCCAGCTGGCTAGAGCTCGACCGGCACCCATTCGTCGTGATTGCAGATAAAAGCCTCGGGATCCTCGACACTAAAGAAGACGAGCGCGGGATCGTTAGGCCCCTCATAGCGCTCGCTCAAGCGCTCAAGATGTTTCCATCCGGCCTCGCGCATCTCGCTCGAAGCGCGGTCGTCCAGACCCGCACGTCCGCGCAGAATCAACCACCCATGGCCCGGCCACCAACTTGTGGCCTCAAAGCGCTGGTTTTGCAGCAGCTCCTGCCACACATCTTTGGTGCGCGCCGTCACAAACCACAGCTTGCCGTCCTGAATCTGTGCAAACGAGAACGGACGCACATGCGGCTGTCCGTCCACGCTCGTCGCCAGATACCACGCCGGCACCGACGTCAGATACTCCAGCACCGTATTCAATCCGTCCACGTTTCCTCCTGTCGCCTGACCAGTCTTTTTGGAATGGGTAGTCAATTTGGGAAATTAGAGCTCGAGGAGCTCTTCGCTACCGTCGATATCGCAGAACCGCGCGGCGATGTTGCGGACCGAGAAGAACGCAAGGCGGCCGTCGTTGGCACTATCGTGTTGCTCGCCAATGCCCACCATGTGTTTAAAGCCCGCCTGGCGTACCTTGTCGCTCACGACTGCATCGTCCTCGAGCGCAGCCTCGCCAGTTAACACGATCCAGCACTCCCCCGGCTTCCAGCCCGATATCTCAAACTTGGGATTCACGCTCAACTCCGCCCACACGTCCTTGTCGCGCGACGTGCAAAACCACAGTTTGCCATCATCGACCATGGCAAACGAAAACGGCCTCACGCGGGGCTGATGCCCGTCGCTCGCATCGGTCGTAGCAAGATACCACGCCGGAATGCGCCTGAGATACGAGCAGGCGCGCTCGAGCTGAGCCGTGCGATTGATGTCGGTCATAGAGACCCCTTTCTTGCGCTCGAATCGAGCTTAGACGAGTTGAAGATTGATAACGACAACGCATGTCACCAGCAGCGCCATCGCCACCGCGGCCAGTGCATCCCCGCGGCCAAACCTAAGCGCATGCAGACGCGTGCGTCCATGTTCGCCGTGATAGCAGCGCGCATCCATGGCGGCCGAAAGCGTCTCGGCATGACGGAACACGCCGGTGAACAGCGGAATCGCCACACTGCCGAGCATGCGCACACCGCCGAGCGGACCGCCCGTCACGCGCGCGCCGCGGCTTGCCTGTGCATCGGCCGTCTGTTTCATCTCGGTGGCAAATTGCGGCATAAACCGCAACGCGATACCCATAATCATGCCGAGCTCGTGCGCCGGAAGTCCCACGCGCGCAAATGGTGCGAGCAGACGCTCAAAACCTGCGGTGAGGTCGAGCGTCGGCGTGGCGAGTGTAATGGCGCTCATGCCGGCCATCATCAGGGTCAGGCGGCACGCCATAAACCCGGCGGAATGCAGCGAGCCCTCGCTCACCTGCAAAAAGCCAAGCTGCCACAGGGTGCGGCCACTCTGGTCGGAAAACAGGTTGAGTACCGCGACCACTACGACAATCGCCAGCAGTGGTGCCATCGATGATAGGACTCGGCGCAACGGCACTCGGGCTGCGACATAGACCAGCACGACAAACATTGCGACCGGAACCAGCCCGCGGAAGCTTCCGACAGTGAGCACGGTGATCAGAAATGCGAAACCTAGGAGCAGCTTAGTGCGCGGATCCAGGCGATGCACCGCGCTATCCCCGGGATAGTAGCTGCCAAATGAGAACGCCTCCATTAGCAGCCCTCCTCTCGCGTGGCCATCTTAGAACCAGCCTGACACGGAACCCTCAAAGGCACGTCCGCGCAGCCCAGCAGCAAGCCGGCCAGCTCGTCGGCCAGCGCCTCAACCGTATAAAGCTTGTCGCAGCGGAGCGGCACACCGGCCTGTGCGAGCGCCAGCGCCATACGCTGGGCGGCAGGAACGCCCAGGCCAATTGACTTGAGCTCGTCCGCATGCGCAAAAACCTGCGTGGGCGTTCCCTCGGCAAACACCGCGCCCTCGTTCATCACAACGATACGGTCACAACAATTTGCCAGGTCATCCATGCTGTGCGAAACCATGACAACGGTCAGGCCCTCGCGATGGAGTCGACCGATGAGCCCTAGGAAATCCCTGCGCGCAGCCGGATCGAGCCCCGCCATGGGTTCATCGAGCACCAGGACCTCGGGCTCCATGGCAAGCACGCCAGCAAACGCCACGCGCCGCTGCTGCCCGCCCGAGAGCTCAAAGGGACTCTTGTCGCCGACCGTGGAAAGATCGAGGCCCACGCGCGTAAGCGATGATGCGACACGGCGTGCGACCTCGTCTTGTGGCAGGCCAAGGTTACGCGGGCCAAACGCCACGTCCTGCGCCACGGTTTCGGCAAATAGCTGACGCTCGGGATACTGAAACACCACGCCGACCTTAGCCTTAACCGCAGCGGCGTCTTTCTTGTTTGACAGATCGAACCCCAGCGCGCGAATGGATCCCTCCTGGGGACGAATCAAACCGTTGAGATGCTGGACCAGCGTCGACTTACCCGAACCGGTATGACCTGCCAAACCCAGGAACTCGCCGCGACGCACCGTCAGCGATACATCGCGCAGCGCCCACGGACTGCTGGGGTCGTTTCCCCAGAGAGCCTGTTTGTTCGATTTGCCCGCAGTGGCCGAGCGCTTATGCCAGCGGCGGCGCTCGCGCGGACTGAGCGAATAACTGTACGAAACATGGGATAGTTCGATGACGGGCTCCGACGCGTTGTCCTCGTTGTCTACCGGAACAGTGCCGTCAGCGATTTCCAACTGGGATACGGAAGACTGCCCCGCGATGTCTGCCCCACTTCGCTCGGCATAAGTCTGCGCAACCTCGGCGACCATATCCACCTCGCGCACCTGCGCGTGAATGGGCACGCCCTTCGCACGAAGCGCCATGCCCAAACGGCACGACGCCGGCATATCTAGGTTGAGCTCCGCGAGCTCATCTGCCCGCGTCAGAATCTCCTCGGGCGTGCCCAACATGGCAACTCGTCCCGCCTGAAACACCGCGATGCGATCTGCCTCGGCGGCTTCTTCCATAAAGTGCGTAATCATCACGATGGTCATGCCGCGATCGTGCAACACGCGACAAGCCTTCATGAGACCCTTGCGTCCACGCGGATCGAGCATCGAGGAGGCCTCGTCCAATATGAGCACGCGCGGTTCCATGGCAAGCACGCCGGCAAGCGCCACGCGCTGCTTTTGGCCGCCCGAAAGCGCATGGGTCTCGTGGCGCTCAAAGCCCACCAGGCCCACGCCCTTCAGCGCCTCGCGTACGCGCTGCGCAATTTGCGCCGATGGCACGCCTAGGTTTTCGGGACCAAACGCAACGTCATCTTCGACAAGCGTTGCCACCAGCTGATCATCGGGATTCTGGAATACCATGCCCGCGGTCGAACGAATGTCGTAGACCAGCTCGGGATCGGACGCATCCATGCCGTTGATGCGCACCGTGCCCGCATCGGGCTGCAGCAGCGCATTCAGATGCTTGGCAAACGTCGACTTGCCCGACCCATTGCCACCGAGGATGCAGAAAAACTCCCCGTCCTCGATGTTCAGATCGACGTCGTCGAGTGCCGGTACGGCACCGTCATAGCTAAAGGAAACGCCCCGACACTCAATCATGCGCGGCCTTTGACCTGGTCCTTTTTAGGCGTGATGAGGTTGGAGACCGCCTTGTACACCGCAAGCGTCAATACCGAGTTAAGCACGGTCTTGATAAGGTTGAACGGCAGCACGGCGGGAATCATGAGCGGGGCGATCACATCGACCGAGCCATACCAGAACCATACGCCAATGGTAAGGTTTGCGACCATAGACAGCGTCGTAGCGGCAATGACGCCGAGCACCAGGCCAATCACGGCACCCTTATAGGTATGCATCTTCTGGTAGACGATAGCCGCGGGCAGAATGTAGCCCAGCGTGGCAACCAGGTTCATAAGCGCACCGACCCAGTCACCCGTGGTGAGCGCATGGATAACGATCGCCATGGCGGCAACAGCTGTGCCGGCACCAGGGCCATACGCAAATCCACACACCATCGCCGGCACCAGCGACGGGTCATACGTCAAAAACGGCGCCGAAGGAAGGATGGGCAGCTGCACATACATAAACAGGGCGCCCAAGGCGCACATCAGCGCCATGGTAACGAGCTGTTTGGTGCTCCACCTATTCGTGTTCTCAAAATGGATATGCTGCGACTGTTCAGACATAAGATCACCTGCCTCTTTCATCCGGACTCTAACCGTTGGTACTGGGATCTCACCAGTTCAGCCGGCATGCGAACCAACACACGCACGGGTCGCGGACTCATCGGCTCGACGCAGATCCTCGCCTGCGCCACGGCGCCCCTTTGGCACCGCCCGATTTACCGCCAGTGGGGAATTTCACCCCGCCCTGAAACAGCAATTGCAAGTGTAGCACGAGCAGGTATTCGCGCAAGTATGCCAAGGGCAATTTATGGTGGGGACCAATTACCGCAACAACCACGTTCCCCACCCATCCCAAAGTAGCGCGCCTTTCGCGGCAAAGCCGCGAAACAGCGACCGGGACATGTATCCCCATCAGCCACGATCTCCGCCCACGCCGACCTCAAGGCCGTAAACGCAGGGGATCCGGGGGCGTGACGGGGGTTTCTCTCCGGAACATTCCGCAGGACGCAAAGAGGCTCCGCAGCGCGAAGCGCGATGCGGAGCCTCTTTGCATGTCCGAGGACGTTCCGGAGAGAAACCCCCGTCACGCCCCCGGATTCCCGGTGGGAGTTCTAGACCTTGTCGGCCTTAGTACATACCGCCGCCCTGCTGACCAGCGGTAGCAGCAGCGATAGCGTCCTCAAGCTGAGTGTTCTTGGGCACATCGGAGACGGTGGCCTCGGTGATGAGAATCAGGCTGGCAACAGAAGCAGCGTTCTGCAGGGTGACGCGGCTGACCTTGACGGGGTCGAGGACGCCCATCTCGATCATGTCGCCCCACTCGCCGTTGGCAGAGTTGAGACCCTGGCCGGCGGGCAGCTCGGCAACCTTGTCGACCACGACGGCGCCCTCAAAGCCAGCGTTCTTGGCGATGGTAGCAACCGGAGCAGTCAGAGCCTTCTTGACGATGTCGACACCGATCTTCTCCTCGGGGTCGTCGATCTCGACAGCATCGAGCGCAGGAGCAGCGTCCATGAAGGCGACGCCGCCGCCGGCGACAATGCCCTCCTCGACAGCAGCGCGGGTAGCCTGCAGGGCGTCCTCGACGCGATGCTTGATCTCCTTGAGCTCGGACTCGGTAGCAGCGCCAACCTTGATGACGGCAACGCCACCGGAAAGCTTGGCCAGGCGCTCCTGGAGCTTCTCGCGGTCGAAGTCAGAGGTGGTGTTCTCCATCTCGCCCTTGATCTGGGCGATGCGAGCGTCAATGGCCTCCTTGGAGCCAGCGCCGCCGACGACGACAGTGTTGTCCTTGGAGATGGTGACGGACTTAGCGGTACCGAGCATATCGGCAGTGATGTCAGCGACCTTCACGCCCAGCTCGTCCAAGGCGGCCTGGCCACCGGTGAGGACGGCGATGTCCTCGAGGATGCGCTTGCGGCGATCGCCGTAGCCCGGGGCCTTGACGGCGCAGACGTTGAGGGCGCCACGGATCTTGTTGAGAACCAGGGTAGGCAGAGCCTCGCCGTCGATGTCCTCAGCGATGATGAGCAGGCCACGGCCGGCGCGCTGGACAGCCTCGAGAACGGGCATGATGTCCTGAACGCTGGAGATCTTCTGGTCGGTGATGAGGATGTACGGATCCTTCATCACGGCCTCCATGCGGTCGTTGTCCGTGACGAAGTAAGCGGAGACGTAACCCTTGTCGAACTGCATGCCCTCGACGGTGTCGATGGTAATGTCGAACGTCTGGGAATCCTCGACGGTGATGACGCCGTCCTTGCCCACGACCTCCATGGCCTCGGCGATCTTCTCGCCAACCTCGGGGTCACCAGCAGAGATGGTACCGACGGAAGCAATCTGCTCCTTGGTCTCGACCGGCTTGGCCTGCTTCTTCATCTCGGCGACGGCGGCGTTGACGGCCTTGTCGATGCCGCGACGGATGGCCAGCGGGTTGGCGCCAGCGGCGACGTTGCGCAGACCGTCGTTGACGATAGCCTGAGCGAGCAGGGTTGCGGTGGTGGTGCCGTCACCCACGGTGTCGTTGGTCTTGGTGGCGACCTCCTTCACCAGCTGAGCGCCCATGTTCTCGATGTTGTCCTCGAGCTCGATCTCCTTAGCGACGGAAACGCCGTCGTTGGTGATGGTCGGGGCACCGAACGTGCGCTGCAGAGCGACGTAACGGCCCTTGGGGCCCATGGTGACGGTAACGGCGTCGGCCAGAGTGTTGACGCCCTTTGCGAGCTTGGCGCGGGCATCGGTGTTGAACGTAATGTTCTTTGCCATGGTAGGTAATCCTCCAAAAGAAATGTGACTCGCGTCGCCGCTTCCGAGTCCTATGCGGCGGCCGCGTTCAAAGACGAATCAGAGATTCTGACGAGACTAGGCCTCGACGACGGCGTAGATGTCGTCGGCGCGCATCAGCAGATACTTCTCGCCGTCGACCTTGACCTCGTTGCCACCGAACTTACCGTAGATGACAACGTCGCCAACCTTGACGTCCATGGGGATGCGCTCACCCTTGTCGTTGACCTTGCCGGCGCCCACGGCAACGATGGTGCCGCGCTGCGGCTTCTCCTGAGCGTTGCTGGCGATATACAGACCAGAAGCGGTCTTCTGCTCGGCCTCGTCGGGCTTGACCAGAACACGATCTGCAAGCGGCTTCAAAGACGACATGCTTGTCTCCTCCTTTTTGGGCCGCGCGGTTATACCACGCGAATTAACCCTTTTTGTTTGCGTACGCGTTGAATGGTACCCACGAATGGCGGGTTATACAACACGGAGTCAAAAAATCTTATTTTTTGGCACTTAGATTTTCTGAATGCCGGGGGATAACTTAGCGGTGGCTCCCGGGGCGGACCGGAGGGCATGAAGTTTGCTGCTCTACAGTCCTGCGCAAGACGGAAAGCACATTAAGTGCTTTCCTTTGCGTGCGGAACTCGCGACAAACTTCATGCCCTCCGGTCCGCCCCGGGAGCTGGGGTAACTTATTCGGGCCCGGCATTCAGAAAAGTCAGTGCAGCAAAATGGCGATGCAGATGGAATGCACAAGATAGGGGCACGTTGTTGGGACGCGCTCTTTTAAGTTGCGGTGGAATAGTTCCTGTTTTTGGGCTTGAAGGCCGATTTTAGGGACTATTTCACCGCAACTGAGGGGTGGGATGTGGGGTTAACGCTCGTAGATGAGGTTACCTGCCAGGTAGGTGGCCTGAACTTTTGTGGCCTGGAGGTCTTGGGGGTCAACGGTGAGCGGGTTTTGGTCCAGGACTACCAGATCGGCGTATTTGCCGGGCTCCAGACTGCCGAGGTTTTGCTCGTCGCCCGCTGCGTACGCGCTGCCAAGCGTGTAGTTGCGCAGGGCCGTTGCCGCGTCGATACGCTCGCTCGGCAACCAGCCGCCCTCGGGCCAGTGGCTTTTGGGGTCCTGGCGCGTGATAGCCGTGTAGAGCACGTTCATGCTGGTAACGGGCGTGATAGGGCTGTCGGTACCGAAGGCTTGGCGAATGCCGCGCTGCTTATAGGTTGCGAACGGCCACATGATGCGGCTGCGCTCCAAGCCCAGGTCGCGCTCCGGACCACCCGGGTCGAGCGTGATATGGCAGGGCTGGCTCGAGGCAACCACGTCGAGCTTGCGCAGGCGGTCGATGTCCTCGGGCAAGAGGTTCTCCAGATGCTCGAGCGTGTTATGACCGTGCTGGGGCAGGCCGTACAGTTCGGCGGCCTCCTCAAAGATATCGAGCGCGGCATGGATGGCACCGTCGCCGATGACGTGAATACGCACAGTGTGGCCACGCTCCGCAGCCGCCAGAACCAGCTTACGCATGCGCTCGGCAGGAACTGTCAGACGGCCCTGGTCGCCCGGGAAGCGCGGATTGGTATAGGGCTCGGTGAGATACGCCGTGTGTTCGCTCGACACGCCATCGAAGAACTGCTTAAAGCCCGGTGCCGAGAGCAGCGCGTTGTTCGCGTAGCGGGCCTGCAGCTCTTCCAAGCGCGACTGGTCATCCAGCAGCGTGGGGAACAGATGGGCTCGGATGCCCAGCTTGCCGGCTGCCTGCAGTTTGTCGTAGACGTCGTCGCGGATAAAATCGCAGCCCGGCATGGGCATGAGCGACATATCGCATATCGAGGTGATGCCCTGCTCGGCCATCCGCCTCATTTGATCGGCGTAAGCGCTTGCGATGCGATCCTCGCCCAGCCACTCAAGGCAGCGCGGTAGCAGCTGCATGGCAGCCGCCTCGTGAGCAATACCCGTGAGCTCGCCGTTTGCGTCCTTGTCGTAGCTACCGCCCGCTGGTGGCTCGCTGTCGCGCGTGACGCCGAGTGCATCGAGTGCGCGGCTGTTGAGCCACAGCGTGTGCCCGTCGCCCGAATACATAACGCAGGGACGATCGGGGAATGCCGCATCGAGCGACGCCTTGGTAGGATGCTCGGGCGGGTCCCAACGGTAGTCGCGCCAGCCCTGCGTCACAACCCAAGCGTCGTCGGGCAAGTCCTGGGAAAACTCGAGCGCATGTTGCACCAGCGCCGCCTCGGACGTACCCATATCCATGAGCATGTACGGCGAGGAACCGACCGAGGTATGGAAGAAGTGCAGATGAGCGTCATGGAAACCGGGGCAGACAAACTGCTCGCCGTAGTCGATAACCGACGTAGCGGCAGGAGCGGCGGCGATCACGCCATCGGGCGCACCGACTGCGACGATACGGTCGCCTGCGATGGCAATCGCCAGCTCACGGGCGGTATCGATGCCGTCTTGCGCGGTAAAGACGTTCTTGGAGCGGATAATCCGATCGATATGTTGCATGGGCATCCCCATCTCTGGCAGGAAATTCAACACCCCCGAGTGTACTCCCCCGCCCTTGCAACAAAACCCCAAGCGGCAAACGGCAACTTTACCAGCCCTAGCGGCAGGTGGCATACTGGAGAGAGCCTGTACGATTTTGCGATCAACCCAGCAAGGAGCAAATCGACCATGACGAAGACCAAGGCACAGCAGATTATGGCGGCGACCGAGGCTCGCGCGGCTGACGACGTCACCGCAGCCATCAAAGATATCGCTACCGAGTTTGAACCCTATATCATCAAGCAGCGCCGGCACTTCCATAAGCACCCGGAGCTGAGCCTTGCCGAGGAGCGCACGACCTCCGACATCGCCAACCAGCTCGACGCCATGAATATCCCCTACGAGCGTCCGCTCAATACGGGCCTTGTGGCGACCCTTCGCGGCACCGCGCCCGACGCCTATCGCGAGGACGGCACGCCACGCCGCCGCATCCTGCTGCGCGCCGACATCGACGCCCTGCCCGTCACCGAGCAGACCGGCGAAGAGTTCGCCAGCGTCAACGAGGGCTGCATGCACGCCTGCGGCCATGACTGCCACATCGCCATGATGCTCGGCACGCTGCAAATCCTGCGCCATATGACCGACGACATCCACGGCGAAGTCCGCATCGTCTTCCAGCCCAGCGAGGAAAACGGCCAGGGCGCCAAGCTCATGATCGGCACGGGTGTGCTCGACGGCGTCGATGGCGCCTACGCCGCACACATCTGGAGTGAGGTCGACGCCGGCACCGTAAGCTGCGAGCCCGGCCCGCGCATGGCCAATACCGACTGGTTCCGCATCGATGTCCGTGGCACCTCGTGCCATGGTGCCATGCCCCAGCGCGGTCACGACGCCGTCATGGTTGCCGCCGAGATCGTCAACGCCCTGCAGACCATCGTCTCGCGCGAAATCAGCCCCTACGAGCCGGCCGTCATCACCGTCGGCGAGCTGCACGGCGGCACCGCGCGCAACGTTATCGCCGGCACGGCCTACCTCGCCGGCACAGTGCGCACCTACGGCGATTCGACCCACGAGGAAATGCCGGAGCTCATGCGCCGCATCGTGGAGCATACCGCGGCAGCTCTGGGCGCCGAGGCAGAGCTCACCGACTACACCATCGCCAACTACAAGGTCGAAAACGACGCCGCCTCGAGCGAGCGCTGCCGTCAGGCTGTAATCAAGTGCCTGGGCCCCACCGGTCAAGGCCATTACCGTGGCACGCTTTCGGGCGAGGATTTTTCGGAGTACCTGCGCCGCGTACCGGGCGTGCTCGCCTTTGTAGGTACGCGCAACCCCAAGATTGGCGCCACGTACGCCCAGCATTCCTGCTTTTACAAGATTGACGAGACCGTGCTGGCAAAGGGCTCCATGGTGGCCGCCCAGTATGCTATCGACTTTTTGGCCGAGCCCACGCAAGAGGAGCTCGACGGCCCCGCGATTACCGCGGTCGCCGAAACCAACCCCGATCTGGCCGCCAAGCTGCGCTCTGCCAAGGCGACGACCGCCGAGGCTCGCGACGCCATCCATGATGCCCGAACGGCTCGCCATGCCGCGATCAAGGGCATCCACGACGCACGCGCTGCTGCACGCCGTGAGGAGAAGCACGACGAGTAATCGATTCGCTGGCATCTCGCAGTCATAGCCACATCGCGATGTCAAAGCGGGGGCGGACGTTTCGACACGTCCGCCCCCGCTCATTCTTCAAGCGCTATTTCTACTATTTCTACCCCGTCCCCAAATGGCAGACGGCATGGCTACTCGTCCTGAGGTTCCTCGTCGGAGCTTGGCTCGGACGCCGACTCAGGTGCAGGTGCCGGCTCAGGCTCAGGCTCAGGCTCAGATGCCGTCTCAGACTCGGGCGCCGACGCAGGCTCAGGCACAGGCACCGGCTCGGGTGCAGGCTCAGGCGCGGGCTCGGGCTCAGGTGTGGGCTCAGGCGCGGGCGCGACATCCGGAGCGCTGTAACCCGAGGGAGCGGACTTCTTCTCGAAGGGCAATACAAAAGTCAGGACGTCGTCCTTGTCCTCGTCGGCCCACTCGCTTGCATAACGTGCAACCCAATAGCCAACGGCACGGTGCTTGAGCATCTTGCCAAAGACCGTGAGGAATACCGTGACAAACGCCGTCAGCACCAAGAACAATACGAGCGTGATGCCACCGCCAGTAACAAGCGCCTCAATAGCCGTAGGACGGTAGTAGTAGCTATACATACCGACAGAGGCAATGGTGCCAAAGACGAACGTCAGAATCCAGGTGACAACGTTGGCGACCAGGCCCGTCAAAAACTCGGGAAGGAACGAAGCACAGAACAGCTTGGTCTTGTTGTGCTTAAACGCCGCCCAGACCTTGTCGAGCGAAAACGCACTCTCCACACGACCAGTCACCGCAAAGTGCATCACGGCGATGTCGGCGAACATTTTAAAGAAGACCCCCAGGACCGCCGTGGCAATCATAGCCAGGACAAGCAAGCCAAGCGAGCCAAACAGCGCAGCCTCGAGCGCATAAGAGCCGTAATAAGAATACGAGCCCGCGGCGCCAATTACCACGCTCTCCACCAGCGAAAGCACTACACCGATAACGGGAATGGCAGCGATAACCTCGAGCACGACCGAGATAACGCTCGAAAAGACTCCGAGGCCAAACGACGTGGAACGCATGAGTGGACGATCCATACCGTCATCAACCTTGAGCGACAGATCGCGACCCCACTCGATACCAAAGCCGGAACCACACACGCTCGCAATGCAAGCTGCCAAAAAGCCGATGGCAGCTGCAATGCCGCCAATAACGGGAATAAACAGCACGAGTACCGACACAACACAAATCAGCGCCGGCAAAAACGCGATTTGGCATACACGCTGAAGCACGCCCGGGGTCTTGGTCATATCTTGGAACGCCTGAGCCACACAGCCCTTTGGCGCATTCGCCACGGGCGGTTGAGGGGCAAACTGCTGAGGCTGAGGCTGACCCTGAGGGGCAGAGGCTGCGGCACCGGCATTGGGGGCACCACACGCGCCGCAGAACTTGTCGTTATCGCCCATGGGGGCGCCACACTGCGAGCAGAAGATAGAATCATCCCTTCGTATCTTGAACGAATCACTTGGATCGCAAACGATGTCTTTAGCATCATTATTGCCCAATGTGGGGTCAAATACTCAAAGATGACCGATTTGCAAGGTACACGGCGCCAGCAGGCGGTTCGTTGAATACGTCTGCGTTAGTTCGTTCCGCGGAAGCCCTTGCCGACGATCTCGGAGCTGTCGACGATCGTGATAAAGGCACCCGGATCGACTTCGCGCGCATAGCGGCGTAGTTGCACGGCCTCGCGACGGCTCAGCACGCTCATGATCACCGTCACGCACTTGCCCGAGAAGGCACCGTAGCCGCGGCTGATGGTCGCCGTGCGGTTGAGATGCTTGACGATAAACTCCTCGACCTTAAGGGGCTCGGAACAAATGACCGTGCAGACTTTGCGCAGATGAATGCTCTCAATGGCTTTGTCGACCACAAGCGTCTTGGCAAACAGACCGAGCACGCAGTACAGACCGACACGCGGGCCATACAAAAAGGCCGCGATGGTCACGATGCCGATATCGACCAGCAGCAGGGCGCGGCCAATCTCGAGCGTCGTGCGACGTTTGAGGATCATGGCGAGAATGTCCGTGCCGCCCGTCGAGGCACCAATATCAAAGACGATAGCGCTGCCGAGCGCCGGCAGAATCACGGCAAAGCACAGGTCGAGCCACATATCACCCGTCAGAGAGACATCGGTCGGAATGAAGAGCTCAAACAGCGAGACGTAGGCCGAAAGCGCAAACGAAGCGAAGACGCTCCAAAGAATCGCCTTGCGCTCCAAAAAGATAAAGCCCAAGACGACGAGAACCGCGTTGATAATCCACATAAAGACGCCGACGGGAAGGGTCGGGAACAGCGTGGATAGAATGACCGACACGCCCGAGGTGCCGCCAAAAGCAAAGTGATTAGGGGTTTTAAACGCAACGATGGCAAAGGCCGTAAGAATCAGGCCCAGATTGAGCTCGGCGAAAAAGCGCGGGAAGCCTGGCTCCTGGCTGCGCTTTTGGCCGGCACGCTCGCCGCGCTCGATATCGGTGCGATCGACCACGCGCTCCATCGGCACCACGGGAGGACGATGCACCTCCTCGGCAGCTCGCGATGCCGCCTCTGCCGCGGCAGCCTCAATCGCCCATGCCTGGCTTTCTGTTTCGTGCTCGTCGGCCATTACGGCAACTCCTCGTTAACAATTTGGAAACAATGCGCTCATTAGGGTAACGCGGAACGTGGGGATTGCAACCCTTAGTTAGACGAGCGGTATGACTATATCGGGAGCGTACAGAAACGGCCGGCTACGCTTTTACTTGCGCGGTCGGCCGTTTAACGTTTTCGCAGATAAAACCTGCCAAAACAAACCTGTCTTTTTTGGAAGGTTATTCGTGCTGGCTGGTGCGGTGCTCGTACTCCTCGGGGGTGATGACGTCCTCGATGCGCAGGTTGACGCCCGCCACCTCAAGGCCGGTCATCGCGGCAAGGCGCTCGGTGACACGTGCCTTGACATCGTCGAAGATCGCGGGCGCATAGGCGCCGTACTCGATGATGACGGAGATGTTGACGACCACGCGATTATCATCGGTGACCTCGACCGTCACGCCCTTGGTCAGATTCTCGGCACCAAACTGCTCCTGCACAAAGTGCATGAGGTTACCCTTCATGCCCAGAACGTGCGGAACCTCGCGGGTGGCCATGGCAACGATTTTCTCAATCACGCCGTTGGAATAGGTCAGCGAGTCCTCGGACTCGTCCGCTTCCTCGTCGTCCTCGTCCGCATCGTCGGCGGGTTCGGCCTCGACGAGCGCCTCGTCCTCGAGCGTTACGTCCTCGGCCTCGGCGGCGACGGTCTCGTCGGCCTCGAGCTCGGTATCGGCTACATCGACCTTCGTATTAAAAGCCATGGTTCCTCCTTATGCCTGCCGCGGATGCGACAGTCGAATACATATTAGCGGCCGCTAAACAGACGGCCGAAGAAGTTGACGATCCCGTTCTCGCCGTCGCGAATTTGGCCGATCACAGCGCCGATCAGCACGAAGAATGCAATGACGAGCGTGTCCCACAGGCCCAGCGTGAGCACCAACACGGCGAGGATAAAGCCGGCGACGGCGCCAAGCGTGGTGTTGGGATGACGCACAGCATAGCTCCAGATGGCAGCGCCCGTACCCTTGATGAGACCCATAGCCTCGTCAAAATCCGCGGCTGCCGCGTCTTGCAACTCGGTTGCCCCCGCTTTGGAATCAACAGGTTCGCTCGCCGGCGTGGCGCTCTGGTCAATCGTCAGGCGCGGCGTACGAGCGGTCTTATCTTGATTGGTATCACTCACCGGAAACCTCCACGGTCTGGACGGTAGTCTTGGACGGCAAAAAACGGACGCGCGTGGTCGTACCCGGCGTGCCGAGCATGGTGTCGCAAGCTTCCTCGATGCGCTGCTGCATCGCGGTAGCCAGAGATGCCACGTCCTTATCGTCAAGCGCGATAGCCTCGACCTTAAAACGGACGTGCGAATCGTCGGGGCCTTGGACGCGGGCCTCGACATGCTCGACCATCACGCGGTCGTCACGCTCGGCAGCAGCCCTAGCGCACGAAGAAAGCGCCGCAAGGGTAACCTCGATATTGCGCTCCCCCGCCGGATGCACGCAGGACGGTTCGCGACGGGCGAACATCAGGCGGAAAAAGCTCAGCAGTGCGCCGAGCGCCACGACGCCGGCACACGCCGTGACGACGATGCGCGGCATGGGGTCGCGCATCAGCAGCATAAAGCGATACGTATACGGCCCCCAAAACTGGCAGACAAGCGTACCCAGCGCCACGATGGTGGCAGCAAGATACACGATCGCTAGGGCTCGTTTGAGTACGCGCACGCGGCGCTCCCTTCAAATCTCGACTCTCGAAATGCAAAACGGTTCGCATCATTATAAAAGAGCCGGGTCCGGTGCTCTACGCACGCGGATCCGGCTCATCTATTCCACGAGGCTTGCATGCTCGCTTCATTATGCCCAGATATGCACGGCTCAATCCGTGCTGGCGCTACTCCTCCTCGAGGGCAGCGATGACCTCGTCGGTCATGTCCATGGTGCTGTAGACGTCCTGGACGTCGTCGAGCTCCTCAAGACGGTCGATGAGGCGCTGGACCTTCTTGGCGTCGGCGCCGGAAACCTCGGTCGGGGTGGTCGGGACCATGGTGGTCTCGGAGCCCTTGACCTGGACGCCCTGCTCCTCGAGCGCCTTGGAGACAGCCATAACCTCGTTGGCAGTAGTCCAGACGATCCACTCCTCGCCGGCATCCTCGTAGTCCTCGCCACCGGCCTCGGCGATAGCCATCATGAACTCATCCTCGTCACCGGCAGCACCGTTGGCGATCATGGTCTCCTTCTTGGCGTTCTCGTCCAGGATCTCCTTGGCGACGACAATCTGGCCCTTGCGCTCAAACTGGAAGGCGACGGAGCCGGAGGTGCCCAGGTTGCCACCAGCGTGGGAGAAGGCGGAGCGGACGTCAGCGGCGGTACGGTTGCGGTTGTCGGTCAGGCAGTCGACGTAGACGGCGACACCGGCAGGACCGTAGCCCTCGTACACGATGTTCTCGTAGACGGCGGCGTCAGCACCCGAACCAAAAGCCTTGTCGATAGCGGACTTGATCTTGTCCTTAGGCATGGACTGAGCCTTGGCCTTGGCAACGGCAGCGGCGAGGCTGGCGTTGTTCTCGGGCAGCGGGTCACCGCCGAGACGGGCAGCAACGGTGATGTTGCGGCTGAGCTTGGAGAAGAGGGCGGAACGCTTGGCGTCCTGCGCGCCCTTACGATGCTTGGTTGTGGCCCACTTAGAGTGTCCGGACATACGTGTCTCCTATCGGTTTCGACCTAAAGCCCAGCGCAAATGCTCGGGCAATATAAACAAACGTCGTTATGATATACCTACTAGCCTGCGAGATAAACCCCAAAATGAAGGCGTCGTGATGATGCCCCCTTTGGTGCAAAGAAACCTGACCCCAATGCACCAAGTTAGGACCAGAGGAAGTCGCTGCGGGTGACGGTGGCGCCGATGGCGAAGGGCATGCAGGCAATGACCGGATATAGGTAGCGCATGTAGGTCGAGCCGTTGCACGGACCAATCAGGCACACGGCGAGCACGCCCAGCAGCGGCACCCAAATGGCCAGCCCGCGCCACGAATGGCGGCGCAACAGGTAGACCACCACGGCGATCATAATCCACACGTAAGTAGCCGAGCTCATGGTGAGCGAGATAAACGGGATGCGCTGTACTGCCACGCGATACAGGTTGATCAGGTGGTCGCACCAGCGCACAACCTTGCTATCGACCGGATGGAAGTCGAAGTACTTGAGATTATCGGGGCGTGCCATAATCTCGGCACTGCGCGCCGTGCTGTAGACCCACGCATCGCGGGTACTCGGATAAAAGTAGCCGTAGTAGTTATTGATGAGCGCCGAGATATAGCACTCGGGATCCTTCTTAAACATCTGGGTCCATACCTCAAAATAGGCCTTGATGTCCTCCTGCGAGGCGTACTCGTTAAAGCAATTTTTGACGGCGTCCGACTTATCCGGGTTGTAGCGGCGGCCCAGATTCTCGTACTTGAGCACACGGTCGATCACGGCACGCTCTTCGTCGGTCACCAAGCCGTCGCAAGGAGCTTCCACGATGGTGCCATCCTCCTTAACCGTAGGGTTAACGCCCGAGTTGAGGCCGTCGTGCTTTTGGACGAAACGAGCCGTCTGTTGGAACGGAATCGAGAGGATTTCGCGCTTGGAACCAGGCGTGATGTCGTGCGCCGGCATAAAGACCTTGGTGAAGTACATATTAGAGGCAAGGCAGAGTGCGAGCACCGCGAGGACGCCAACCCAGCGGAAGCGCGGCGTGGCGCATGAGACCGCGGTGCCCGTCTGCTTAGCCGCACGACGAGCGACATGTATATCCCATGCGCAAAACGCCGCCGCAATCACGCAGGCCGCCAACGGAAAGACCAGGCCTCCATTGCGCAAAAACGTGGAACCCATGGCAGCCAGCGCAAGCAACAGCCAGTCGTGGCACGCAAAGAGCACGGGGGCTTTCTCGCCCGCTCGCTCGACATGGGCATCACGACGGGGCAAGCCACATGTCACGAGCTTGACGGTCTGTACCAGCAGCACCAAAAACGCGTCGGCAAAGAGCACGTCTTTGGTGAGCAACGCCGCGTAGTTAGAGAACATCGGCATAAACGCAAAGAACAGCAGGATCGCACCGCGAACCGGCAGGCTCACGCCCAGTTTGCGCAGCGACGAAATGGAATAGGCCATGCAGGCAGCCGTGATGACAAATTGAGCGCAGGTATAGATGATGAGGCCCGCGTTAGCGCTGTTGAACAGCGAAAGCCCCAGTTGAACGCACGAGCCGATAATGGCCGTATGCACTACGGGATGATGCCCGTTGAGCAGCACGTTGGGGTTGAGTAGGCGCAGGTAGTCGCTCGTGCCGTTGGGATAGTTGAACCACTGGCGAATCTGCGCACCCGTATCTCCCATAAAAAGGCCGGGCAGCGAAGCGATGAGCGTGGGCGCCCAGGCGATCATAAGCACCAGGAAGGGCCCGGCAAAGGGATGGACCGAGAGCACGGCGTGAGCCACACGCCATATGCGCCCAAAGTGCGCCTCGGAAAACGGGATGCGCCGAGAGCTCAGCCAATCCAGGCACTCAAAAGCCAGATAGAAAGCCACGATCGCTAGGAGCATCCAGCCCGCGCCGCCAATCCAGGCGCAGATGATGCGGGCCTTGTCGCCAAGAACAATCTCGGCCGAGTCGGTGAGATCGTAGCTGCGGCCGAACACCATGCAGATGGCGAAAAACAGCGACGGCAGGATAATCGATGGGCGCCAGGTGTCGCCACGGCCAAAGAACACGTAGCGAAACGGCAGCGTGAGCAGGCAGGCAAGCGCAAGCAGCATGACCGCGTCGGCATGGCCGGCAAACGAGAGGAGCACCTCGTAGCACACGTACAGCATGCCCGAGGCTTTGGGGTCAATCGCCAAGACTGCGTTGCTCGACACCGGGGCGGGATCGATGGAAAACGCCGTGGTCGCCAACAGCGCGAGCAGAAATGCGATGAGCGTCTGCTTGGCGGGATAGCGCTTAAACCAGACGATGCGGGCAGCGTCGCGCGCAGCCGTTGTGGAGAGGTCGGAATCCTTCACAGTCCGAAAGCCTTTCTAGAAACCTGCCAAAAAGGGACAGGTTTATTTTGGCAGGTTTTATCTGGGGAAATGTTACGGTTCTGTCATCGTTGCCCAGCGAACCACCACAAAGGCGCCTGTCCCCTTTGTGGTGGTTTTGGTGGTTAGGCGTCCAGGTAGACGCGCTGGGGCTGGTTGCGGCGACGAGCAAAGATGATGAGCGCCAGGCCGGCGATCACGAGCGGCAGGCTCAGCAACTGGCCCATGGTGATAACGCCACCCAGCAGATAACCCAGCTGGGCATCGGGCACGCGCACAAACTCAATGAGGAAGCGGACGATGCCGTAACCCATCACAAACACGCCCATAAACGTGCCTTGGGGCAGTAGCGGCTTTTTGCGGCTGAGCACCTGCAGAATGCAAAAGAGCACAATACCCTCGAGGAATGCCTCATAAAGCTGGGAGGGGTGACGCGGCATATCGCCCGCGGTGCCGCCAAAGATCACGCCCCAGGGCAGATCGGTCGGCTTGCCCCACAGCTCGCCGTTGACAAAGTTGGCGCAGCGTCCCAGACACAAGGCCAGCGGAGCACCGATAACGGCAAGGTCGGCGATGGTCCAGGCGTCGAGCTTGTACATGCGGCACACGAGCACGCCGCCGATGATGCCGCCCACCAGGCCGCCATGGAAGCTCATGCCGCCCTCGTTGGTGGCAAAGATCTCGAGCGGATGCGCCCAGTAGTAGCCGTCGCCGTAAAAGATGACGTAGAACAGGCGGGCGCCAATGATAAGGCCAAAGACCACGCCGACCACGACACTCGTCAGGTCGTCGACCGTAATGTCAAAACCCCAACGGCGCTGCGTGCGGTACATGACGACCGCCGTGAGCAGAGCTCCGACCACATAGGCCAAGCCGTACCAGTAGATGGTGATGGGCCCCGCCGAGATGGCGACGGGATCAAGCATATGGTAGAGGTCGTTGAGCATATCGGTCCCCCTGCTCCCTACATACAAATGCGGCCGCGGGCCTTGCGCTCGCAGCCGCATATTCGGGCGTGACGTCTATGCGGAGCATATCGCCCGCAGCTTTCACTTCTTAGAACGGCGCATACTCGTCGTACAGGTCATCGGTCTCGCCGGAGGCATTGACCTGCTCGACACGCGTAACGCCGGGCACGTGCTCCTTGAGGATACGCTCGATGCCCATGGAAAGCGTCAGGGCGCTCATGGGACAACCGGCACAGGCGCCCTGAAGCTCCAGCTTGACAACACCCTCGTCGTCAACGCCCACATACTCCATATCGCCGCCATCGGCCTGCAGGTTGGGGCGGATCTCTTCAAGAACCTTCTTAAGCAGCTCTTCGTTAACAGCCACAGGGGCTCCTTTCTCACAATAACGCGGGCACGCCCGCAGACAGAAGCTATGTTACTACAGCCATGTACCCGCTCACGAGCCGTCCATGCGCGCAGACGCGACTTTCACGAGTAGTCAATTTGGGACGGGGCTCTTTTGGCTGTTTTGCCGCCAGCTGGCGTTGGCACGCGCTACTGCTGAGCCTGTCCCCCGGTACCAATCTGGACATCGACGATGACCTGGCGGTAGCTGATGCCACAGGAGTCGAGGATGCGGCGGCTGATGCGTCCGTCATCGGTGTCGGCGTACTTGTTGTCCAGGTAGACGACCTCGCCCACGCCCACCTGAGCCAAAATCTTGGCGCAGTCGTGGCACGGGAACAGCGTGACATAGACCGTGGAACCCTCGAGGTCCTTGAGCGAGCCACGGTAGTTGAGCACGGCGTTGGCCTCGGCATGGACCACGTAGTTGTGCTTGTCCTGCAGCGGGTCGTCGCTCGTACCCCACGGGAAAAAGTCGTCGTTGAGCGCCGAGGGTGTACCGTTGTAGCCCACCGAAAGGATGCGGTGGTTGGTGTTGGCGATGCACGCACCCACCTGCGTGTTGGGGTCCTTGCTGCGGCGCTGCGCGGCGATGGCCACGCTCATAAAGAACTCGTCCCAGCTAATGACGTCCAGGCGCTTGCCTGACGAAGTTTGATGAAGATCGTCCGACATGACAGACACCTCCGTAATCGCAATAGTTTGACCCATTGTAGCAGGTGAAAGGTGGAGGCGTTTGTCCCACCGGCGCCCTCACTTTTACACGCGGCGGGGCTTTTGGTTGATGCGGTAGAGCTCGGCCAGTCCCCGCAACGTCAGCGCGTCGTCGACCGTCAGACTGTGACCGACCAGCGACGCGAGTGCCTCGGCATCGTCGCCGGTAATGACGATGGGCACGTTGCCTTCCCCCGCGGCCTTGGTCGCGCGCATCTCGGCGAGCACCATGTCGAGCATGCCGTCGATGCGGGCTACCTCGCCCAAGACCACGCCCGAGCGCATGGCCTCGCGCGTGTTGCGGCCGATCACATGCGTGGGCGCCGAAGGCTCGACCTGCGGCAGACGTGCCGCAGCGGCCGAGAGCGAGCGGGCGCCGAGCGCCAGACCCGGCGCGATGACGCCGCCCACAAAGGTACCGCACGCGTCGATGACCTCGATATTGGTCGTCGTGCCCAGGTCGATCACGATGCACGGAGAGCCGTAGACGGCACGGGCCGCCACGGCGTCGGCGATGCGGTCGGGACCGATCTCGGCCGGGTCATCGTAGTGCACGGGTATGCCGGTCTTGAGGCCCGGCCCCACGGTGAGCACGCGTCCCGTGCAGGTGCGAAAAAGTGCCGCCTTCCACGGACGCTCGAGCGCCGGCACCACGCAACTCAGGACTGCAGCTGCGGGAACGAGCGCGCCGGGCATGCCCGCATCGGCCGCCAGCGCGGCCATGACCTGCGCGAGCCTCATGCGCGCCTCGTCGGCTGTGATGCTCGACGGCGTGGTGATCTCGCACGTCGCGAGCGGGCATTCCTGTGCCGCGGCTGAATCCTCGGCAAACAGGCCAAAGCGAATGAACGTGTTACCCACGTCGACCGTCAATATATATGCGCACCCATTAAGCATCGTCGGCGCTCCTTTCGTCTGCCCAGCAGTATATCGCCTACCTAAACCAGTCATCCCAAAATGACTAGCTTGCGGCTATACTGGTGCGCGGTCGTTTGCGAGCTCACGCGGCGGCCCTTGGTAACCCGACTTCCCGCGCCGTATCCGTAACGGCGCTCCCGGGGGAAGCGGATATACGCAAAGGAGTTTTATATGAGCAATCCCTCGAACCGCGCCTCGATGCGCGGGCAACTCACGCTGCGCGGCGTCGTCATCGGCGTCCTTGGCTGCGTGATTATCACGGCAAGCTCGGCCTACACCGCCCTCAAGATGGGCGCTCTCCCCTGGCCGATCGTCTTCGCTGCCGTCATCTCGCTGTTCTTCCTTAAGCTCATGGGCAATGCCAGCCTCAACGAGGCCAACGTCACCCACACCATCATGTCCGCGGGCGCCATGGTCGCCGGCGGCCTGGCGTTTACTATCCCGGGCGCCTGGATGCTGGGCTATGCCGACCAGATCAGCTGGCTCGACATGTTTATCGTGGCACTCGCCGGCACCATCCTGGGCCTGCTGGCCACCGCGCTCATCCACCGTCACTTTATCGTGGACGCCGCGCTGGAGTTCCCCACTGGCAACGCCGCAGCTCAGACCCTGCGCGCGACCGAGGCCGGCGGCAAGACCGGCAAGCAGCTCTTTGGCTCCATGGCCATCGCAGGCATCTACAGCGTGCTTCGCGACGCCCTGGGCGTGGTGCCCAGCATGCTGTGCACGCTCAATATCCCCGGCGTTACCTTTGCCATCTACAACTCGCCCATGTTGCTCTCCGTCGGCTTCCTCGTGGGCTTCGCCCCCGTCGCTTTCTGGTTTGCCGGCGCGCTGCTGGGCAACTTTGGCATCATTGTCGGCGGCACCGCTGCCGGCCTGTTCGATGTTGTGACCGCACAGGGCATCGTCAAGTCCCTCGGCATGGGCCTTATGATGGGCTTTGGCGTCGCCGTCGTCCTCAAGGACATCCTGCCGCAGGTCGCCGGTATCGTCCGCGGCCTCGCCGCCGACAGCTCCACCGACACCGACGAGCAGTCGCTCATCTCGGGCTCCCTTAAGCTCGACGCCGGTATCATCGGCCTGGGCGCCGCCGCCATCGCCGTGATCATCGCCATCGTGCTCGACCTTGGCCCCGTTCCGGCCGTCATCGTCACGCTGTTCACCTTTGTCACCACCATCATGAGCGCGCAGAGCTGCGGCCAGACGGGCATCGACCCCATGGAGATCTTCGGCCTCATCGTCATGCTCATCGTTGCCGCCTTCGCACAGCTCGCTCAGGTCAAACTGTTCTTTATTGCCGGCATCGTGGCCGTGGCGTGCGGCCTTGCGGGCGACGTCATGAACGACTTTAAGGCCGGCGCCGTGCTGGGCACCAACCCGCGTGCGCAGTGGATCGGCCAAGCCATTGGCGGCATCGTGGGCGCCCTGGTCGCCGCAGCCGTCATGGTCGCGCTCGTCACCGCCTATGGCCCGGACGCCTTTGGCCCCGACAAGAGCTTCGTTGCCGCGCAGGCAAGCGTCGTTGCCACCATGGTCTCGGGCATCCCGAGCGTGCCGTGGTTCGTTGGCGGCTTTATCGCCGGCATCGTCATGTACTGGCTCGGCATTCCGGCCATGATGATCGGCCTGGGCGTGTACCTGCCGTTCTACATGTCACTCACGGCATTCCTGGGCTCCTGCGTCAAGCTCGCCTACGATAAGTGGTCCGCCCACCGCGACGCCACCGCTGGTCTTTCTGACGAGGAAAGGGCTGCCAAGGACGCCGCCTTCCAGGAACAGGGTCTGGTTGTCGCCAGCGGCCTGCTCGGCGGCGAGTCCATCGTCGGCGTTATCCTGGCGTTTGTCTCCGTCGGTCTGAGTCTGCTGGGATAAGCTGAGCAGCCGCTCGACAGCAACCATATTGCCTACGATTTGCCCGGTCGGTAGCTTTCGCGGCTACCGACCGGGCTTTTTGATACCAACGCAAAGAAAGGCCGGCGCGCTGCGTTTAACAGCGCGCCGGCCTTATCGTTTGGCTAACGAGACGGTCCCGTTATGAATTGAAGTTCGTTGCAGAAACTACGCTCGAAACGCTACATCTGCTTGCGACGACGATCGCTCAGCGTCACACCAGCGGCCACGAGCGTAATACCGCCGATGACGAACACCTCGCCCGCAAGAGCGGAATTGTCGCCAGTCTGGGCGAGCGCGGCAGGCGCAGCCTGTTTCTTGGCAACGGGGGCCTTTGCAGCAGCCTGCGCAACCTGAGGCTTGGCCTGCGGCTCAGCCTTGGGATGATACTTGTCGTACTCGGCCTGCGCGGCAGCCAGGGCATCCTTGGCATCGCCAAGCTCAGCCAGCGCGGCGGCATAGGCGTCGTTGGCATCGGACAGTTTGGCATCGGCATCGCTCAGAGCAGCCTTGAGACCAGCGGCGGCATCGACGGCAGCCTTATAGCGAGCGTAGGCAGCGTTCAGCTTGACCAGCTTCTCGTTGCCCGTCGTGCCCGCGGCAAGGGATGCCTTGTGGTCGACAGCCTCAAGATCGGCCTTGAGCGCCTCGTCGTTGGCAAGCTCTGCCTTGGCCTTGAAGATATCGAGGTTCGCATCGACGACGGCTTCGTTGGCGGCCTCGAGCTGCTTCTGGGCATCGGCGACACCGGCGACGGCAGCGTCATAGGCGGCCTTGGCGTCATCGACCGCCTTCTGGGCGCCGGCGAAGCGCTCGAAGGCCTTGTTTGCGCCGGCAAGCTCGCCCTCGGCGGCCTTGGCCTTCTCCTGTGCGTCGGACAGGGCCTGCGCCTTGGCGGCAACCGCCTGCTTGGCGTCCAAAAGAGCAGTCGCGGCCTGGACATCTGCGGCCTGGGCCTTGTCTACACCAGCCTGGGCGGCATCGTCGGCCTTCTTTGCCTCGTCAAGCGAGCCCTGCTTATTCGCAAGGCCCGCTTGGGCGGCATCGCGCTTGGCAGCAAGGTCCTTGACCGAAGCCGTGGCGTTGTCATACGCCTCATTGGCCTGTTCGGACTTTGCCTTGGCGGCATCGCGGGCGCTGCGAACCTTCGCCTTGTGAGCAGCGGCCTCGGCTGCCTTCGTCTTGCTGTCAGCAAGCGTGGCGTTTGCCTTATCGAGAGCCGCCTGGGCAGTAGCGGCCTCGGTCTTGGCAGCATCGAGGTTCTGCTTGAGGGACTCGATGTCGATTCCGCCGAGCGCGTCCTTTGCGGCGTCGTATACCGTCTTCGCGGCGGCGGTGCCGGACTTAGCCTTCTCGTACTCGCCCTTGGCGGTATTCACGTTCGTGTCTGCCGCGGTATAGGCGTCATGCGCCGCATCCTGCTTATTTACTGCTGCGAAATAAGCTTCCTTGGTAGTACCGAAGGTCTTCTGCGCTTCCGCCAGCTTATTCTGAAGCTGCTTCAGTTGCTCCTTCTGCTCCTGCGTGCCGCCTGCGTTGTATGCGGAATCGATGTAGTCGTTCAGGAGCTTCTTGAACTCGGAGACAGTGAAATCAGCCTCACTGTCAAAAGAGCTGTAATCGAAGATTGTTACCTCGGAATCGGTGTTCTTACCGCTACCGGTCGCGATGCCGATAGCCTTCGTGCCGGCATCGATGATGTTGAGATAGTGCCCGCACTCATGGTAGATGCTGCTGTAGTGCTGGTAGATATAGTAGGAATCATATCGATGGTTCCCAAGGTCACTATTCTTCTCGACGTACTTATCGAATGCCTCTTTCTCCTGGGTGTAGAGGCCGGTATATGGCCAGCCGAGGGTATCCTCGGTCTCGCCGCCGGTATATGCGCCGCCTCCGCCGGCAAGATTTTCGCCGTTGTCGAAGTAGCAGTTCGAGTGTCCCCAGATGTTCGATGAATACGATGTATTAAGGGCTGCTGCCGCAGTCATGCGGAGGCTGACGCTGAGTGCCGACTGACCGTTCGCCTTGCGGAGGTTGTTCTGGGTGTCGAGATATGTCAGGGCGTTGCGCATCTGCTCCAGGGAAAGCGGATTAGTGTCGCGGGACATGTCCTGATCGACGTACTGGTCATACCATTCGGCCTTGTCAGCGACACCGGTCAGCATCGATACGGCGTCCTGGGCGTTCTTTTTCTGCGTGGCTGTGAACTGGCTGCCGCCGATGATGTAGTTCATGAAGCCGAACATACCCTGACTGATGACTTCCTGGTCAACGGTCATGTTGGACTTTAGGTCTGCAATCTGCTGCTCAAGAGCCTCAACCTGGGCATTAGCAGCGTCATAAGCCTTTTCCGCGGCGTTCGAAGCGGCGCAGGCTGCCTCCCACTCGCTGCGCTTCTGCTTGCGAACTTCGACAAGCTTATCGTACGCGGTCTTCTTGTCTGCTTCGGTCTGCTGCGCCTTCTCGTATGCGGCCTTGGCGGCGTCGCGCTTGCTGGCGGCGGCGTTGTACTCCTTGTTTGCCGCATCGTATGCAGACTGGGCAGATGCCACAGCAGCGTTGGCGGCGTTGGCCTTCTCCTGCGCGGCAGCGACGGCAGCCTGGGCGGCCTGCAGATTCGCCTGGGCAGTAGCGTCGGCATCCGTCGCGGCATTGAGCTCCGCCTGCGCGGTCTTGAGCTCACCAGCAGCAGCGATCTTGGCGGCCTCAAGCGCACTCAGGTCGACACCCGTACCCGAGACGGCAGCATCGAGCGCGGCCTGCGCCTGGTTGAACTTCTGCTGGGCGTTATCGCGCGCGGTGGTTGCGGCTGCGAGCGCAGCGGCAGTCTCCTGCTTCTTGGCCTGGGCAGTCGTCAGAGCGGCCTCAGTGTCCTTCTTTTCCTGCTGGGCGCTAGCCTCGGCAGCCTTGGCCTGGTCCAGATTGGCCTGTGCAGTAGCAACGGCCTTATTGGCGTCATCGAGCTTTGCCTGTGCGTCCTCGACGGCCTTCTTGGCGGCCTCGTACTCGTCCATACCCATGGCCTCGAGCTTGGCCTGGGCATCATCGAGGGCCTTCTTGGCCTCATCCTGCTTTGCCTTGGCGTCCTTGAGCGCCTGGGTCTTATCCTCGACACTCTTGTTGGCTTGATCGAGCTGATCGTTCAGGTCGCCCAGCTTCTTCTGCTGCTGCTCGGTCTTTTCGACGGCGGCTTTGAGCTCGTCAATCTTCTCCTGAAGCGCGGCGACTTCTGCTGCGTTCTGCTCGATTTCGTTGTCGCTCACAGCCTGCGAGGCCTGATTCTTTTGCTGCTGCGCCTGCTTTTGAGACTGGCCCGCCGCGTCGGCCTTCTTCTGGGCGGCATCGTAGGCGGCCTGAGCGTCCTTGAGCTGCTTTGCCGACTCCTCGGCCAGCTGGGCAGCCGTCTTTACGACCGCTTGGTTACCGGCGGCAACGGTATTCTCTACAGAACTACCCCCCCCCTGAACAGAATCGCCGTTATCGGTTGACGGTGCGGCGATTGCCGCCAGCGGCGACATGAGCGGCTGAGCGATAAGGCCCGCCGTCAAAACGGTTGCGACGGCGCGGTTGGCAACGCCCTTGACGTTGACGGCCTTGGCCCGAGGCTCAAAGTGTTGTGGACTGTAGTTTGCCATGGCTTTCTCCCTTTGACACGGATGTATCCATACGTATCAAACGGTAACTGTCGATTTTTGAATTCTGTTGCGCAACATTGGCGACCAGCGTTTTTTTGAAATTCACGCTCTCGTGCTTCACAGTTTCGTCACATTTGAAGGAGCTGGTGCATCATATTCTCGCGGGATGGAATTGAGCCTGTGATTTGCATTTGCTCCCGCGTCATCCGCCCTATCGGATTCCGCATCCAACAGGCACCCCGCCCGCCGCGGTGTAGAGTATGGGCGACGGGCGAGATATGCGGCCCGTGCCAGAACGAGGTGAACATGGAACTCGATAGACAACAACTCAAGCGACTACGCGAACGCCATCACCGGCGCCACGGCATCCGTCCTGCCCATAGTGAGGCAGCCGAGCAGGCAGGCCGCTTTTTAAAGCGCGCATTCAACATTCGCGAAGGTCGCGCGCCCTACCACGTAATCCGCAAGCGCTTTGTAAACGGAGCACGCCTGACCGGCTCTCACCTGTGCATCCTCATCATCGCCATGCTCATCGCAAGCATCGGCCTCGATATCGATTCGGACATCGCCATCGTGGGCGCCATGCTCATCTGCCCGCTTATGGGATCGGTCCTTGCCATGGCATATGGCATCGCCACGCTCGACCGCGAGATTACCGTCGAAGCCGTCGCCGGCCTTGCGCTGCAGATGGTCTTTTGCCTGGTCACGTCCACGTTGTACTTTAAGCTCTCGCCCCTTGGCACCACCACGGCCGCCATCATCGACAATTCGACACCGACTGTGTGGGACCTTGCCGTCGCGCTCGCGGGCGGCTTTGCGGGCGGCCTGGGCAACTCGCGCGACCAGGAACCCGCCACGCTCATCGCCGGCGTGGCCGTGGCGACCGCGCTCATGCCACCACTGTGCGCGGCTGGCTACGGCATCGCCATCGCAAGCGGGTCACTGTTTCTCTCAGCGCTCTACGAATTTGGCATCAACGTGGTCTTTATCGCACTGGCTGCCGAAGCCGTGCTGCTTCTTTTGCGCGTGCCGCTCAAGCGCGACCTGAACGGCGACGGTATTGTGACCGCTGAGGAAGACGCCGAGGTCGACGAGCTGTCGCGCAAGGTGCGCCGCCGCATCATTGTGGGCACGGTGATTTTTGCCATCCCCTGCATCGTTATGACGGCGGGGTCTATTGGCTCGGCGCAGGCCGGCGTGCAGGACGGCTACGGCGTCACCGAGACCACGCGCGAGCTTGCCGCGGTGCTGCCGGGCTTTAAGGATTACACCGTCGCCGTCGAGACCTCGGCCACCGAAGGCGACGAGGAGGGCATCGTCGAACGTGAGATTGTCGCCCATGTGACGACAGGCGAGGCGCTTGGGGCACACGACCGTCACGTCGCCCGCAAGCTCATCGACCTCAACGTGCCTGAACTCGACCGCGTGGAGTTCGATGTGAAGTAATGCGGAGCATGGAATGGCTCCCGCGCACAGGCGCAAGTCGCGGCGAGGCTCAGACGCGACGCAGGCACAAGCAAAAAGCGGGACGTAGTTCACGTCCGCGCCCCGCTCGCTGTTTTATTGCCGTGAATCAGACGTCCGCATCGACATCGCCAAACTCCACCGTAAACGCCGGATCGGTGCTCACAAGATAAAATCGGGTCACCTCAGTATTTCTAATTAGGTAAATCTGCCCCTGATTGCGTCGGCGCGATATATATGCAACGTGAACCGTGCCGAACTCTTCGCCGTTTTCCTTCTTTAATACCAGGATATTGGGATCGTCCGTACGCTTAAACTGCCCGTCAACGCAGCTACCGTCTTTGTCGACCAGTTGCCACCGATGGTTATCCTCTTCAAGAAAGGCCAGGGTTTCCAGACTCGTCTTGTCGTCCCGATAGTAACCGTCAATGGCAAACCCTTCGGAAGCGCATTCCTGCATATAGGACGTTTCTCGGCTTATAGCAAACAGCCCTGTAGCGCCCAGGAGCACAGCCAGGCAGACCACTGCAAGGGTTATCGAAATAGCACGGCGACCCATGTTAGCCCAGCCGATAGTTGCTTAACGGAGCGCGAAACATACCTGGAACCTCCGATATCAGGGGGAAGGTCGCCAGCAGGCTGGCGACAACTATATGTTTCTGACATCAAACCATATGGCTGCCACTCGCGGAGGGGACATCGGCGAACGGCGTGTTTTCATACTCCATTGGTCAAACCTAAGCGCGGCCCTACAGCTCGTACTTGTACACACGGTAGATGTACTTCTCGGCTTCCATTTCGTAGGTGGCGATGGGCAGTCCATAGCGATCGTACTCGGCAAAGGTCTTGGCCATGCCCGATGCCACGAGCATGCTGTTCGAATTGCCGACGCGCTGCGCGCTGCTGACGTAGCCCGAGAACGGCGCCGCGATCTGGTCTTCGAGCTCGTAGGTGCGCGCTACCTCGTCTACCGTAAAGATGCGCCCAAACGAATGCGTGCCCTTGTTGTAGTCGGTCACCACCGCGGCGCCCAGCTGGCCCCAGTCGAACTTGGGGTAGCTCTCGGCCGCACCAAAGTTGTTGTCGTATAGCAGCACCTGGTAGCGACCAGTCGCTGCCGTGTCAGAACTCGGCAGATACGTCACGCTGTGCTGGCCTGCATTGAGCGAGAAATCGCCCTGGGCCTGCAATAACTTGTCTTCAAAGCCCGAGCCAGCCCATTGCCACTCCTTTCTATTTCTGGGTCCATCTTCTCACTGCTGGCGGCCGAGAATGATCCGTTTTCCTCCGACCCCGAGGGATCGTTCTTAGTACTTGAAGAAGCCCTCGCCCGAGCTTTCGCCCAGCTTGCCTTCGTCGAGCATTTTCTTGAGGACGGAGGCCATGGCCTTAAAGTTGTAGGGCATCATCATCTTTTTGAGCAGCGGGCTCACCAGGCCCGGGACCTTCTGATACTGCATAACGATGTTGTACGCCGTTTGGATGCCCACGGTGTCGAATACGCGAAACGGGCCCTTGGGAGCGCCAGTGCCGCGCGTCCATGCGAGGTCGATGCTCTTTGGGTCGCTCACGCCCGAGACATACAGGTCGAGGCCCGAAAGCAGCCATGGCACCAGCATGGAATTGAGCAGGTAGCCGTTCTTTTCCTTGTTGACGGGAAGCGCCAGCATGCGAATATCGTTAGCAAAGTCGACGAGCTCATCGAAGTAGCGCTTGTCGGTCTGGTCCTGTGCCATGACCTCGGTCATGTTGTTCTTCCAGATAGAGTTGGCAAAGTGCAGCGACAGGTACTTCTCGGGGCGGCCAGTGTACTTGGCAAAGGTACTCGGCAGTAACGTGGAGGAGTTGGTCACGACGACGGTCTTTTGCGGAAGGACCGGGGCGAGCTTCTTGTAGAAGTCAATCTTTGCCTGGGTATCCTCAGCCATAGACTCGATGACCAAATCGGCGTCGGCCACTGCCTTGGCAAGATCGAGCTCCAGCTTGAGTGTGGAGTAGGCGCGCTCAACGGCGGCGAGTGCCGCCTCTTTGTCGAAGGGCTTGCCGCTATCGGCGATACCGGAGCACCACTCGCCCGTGCCGTCCGCCATACCCTCGATTGCCGCGATGTACTCCTCGCGCACATGATCGATCTTGGGCTGGGTGCGGCCGATGCTGCCCTCGCTGCGCAGCCAAATCGTTACATCGAAGCCGCAGTAGGCAGCCTGAAAGGCAATCTGGCTTCCCAGCACGCCGCCGCCGGCAACGCAAACGGTCTTGTAGCTCATAGGAACAGTCCTCTCTTACGTAATTCCATAGATGTGTATTTATTCAACCGTAAGAGGGCTGCACACTGGGGGTGGGTTCTATAAACGGACGGTAATTTGCGGCGAACGGCTACATCTGTTCATTATCTCAGGGTTCCGAGGGCGATTTTTTGTGCCACCGAGACGTCGTTTGCGGAAGTATGCGGCAAATTCCGGAACCCTTGAGCACCCCCCGATTTTCCGCCAATAAAACCGCAGGTACAGGGCTTGGACATATTCGGTGTGCTCGGTCTATTCAGATTTTGCCGCATACTTCCGAAATCTGAGTTCGCAAAGGGTGATAGTCGGGGCGTTTACGCAACATGTGTCCAAGCAAAAACGGGTGGTAGCCGGTACGGCCACCACCCGTTTGTCTCATATCCAGCCCATAGCAGGCCAGCTACTTCTTAATGCCGCGTCCCAGGCGCTCAGCGACCGACGCCACGGCGCTCTCATCGACCGAACCGCAGCTCACGCAGCCGTCGTGGGCACGCATCTGACCGGTGACCTCGTCCATCGCGAGCGGCGCCACCTTCTCGAGCTTAAAGCCCTTGCCGGCGCGCATGTTCTCCTTTGCCACGCTGATCATGAGCTTAATACGGTTGAGCTGGTTGACCTCGGATGCACCGGGGTCGTAGTCCACCGCGACGATGTTGCTCTCGGGATGTTGGCGGCGCAGCTCCTTGATCACGGCCTTGCCCACCACGTGGTTGGGCAAGCACGCGAAGGGCTGCGTGCAGATGATGTTGGGCGCACCGTGGTCAATCAGATCGAGCATCTCAGCCGTGAGCAGCCAGCCCTCGCCCATGTTGTTGCACACCGAAAGCACCGTGCGGGCCTTATCGGCCATGGTGCCGATGCGCTCGGGCGCCTCAAAGCGGCGGGACTTTTCGAGCATCTCCTCCACCGGCGTACGCATCCAGTCCACGAGCTTGATGAGCGCCTGCATGCCCGCACGCGTTGTAGCAGAGCTACCCAGCTCATCCTTCTGCAGCTCGGCGTTGCTCATGGAGTACAGGAAGAAGTCGAGCAGGCCCGGCACCACGGCCTCGCAGCCCTCGCGCTCGATAACGTCGACCACGTGGTTGTTGGCCGTGGGATGGAACTTGACCAAGATCTCGCCGACCACGCCCACGCGCGGCTTGGTGCCCTCGCCCACGAGCGGCATGGTATCGAACGCGCGGATGGCTTCGCGGCACAGCTTGGTGTAATTATGCCTGTTGAACTTGGGCGCCAGCTTGCGGGCGCGCGCCATGTACTCCTCGTAGAGCGCATTGGCGGCACCGGGCGTAGCCTCGTACGGACGGCAACGATAGAGCATCTGCATCATCACGTCGCCAAAAAGCACCGCGTAGACTGCTTGCTTGAGCAGCGCCGGCGTAATCTTAAAGCCAGGATTATCCTCGCCGAGCGCCACGGCCGAAAGCGAGATCACCGGGATCTCGGGGTGGCCGCTCTCGCGCAGTGCCTTGCGGATGAGTGCGATGTAGTTAGTGGCACGGCAGCCGCCGCCGGTCTGGCTGATGACCACGGCCGTCTTGGACAGGTCGTATCGACCGCTCTCGATGGCCTCCATGATCTGGCCCGTCACCAGGATCGACGGATAGCAGATGTCGTTGTTCACGTAGCGCAGGCCGGCCTCGACAGCGTCGTGATCGGTCGAGGGCAGCAGCTCCAAGTTGTAGCCAGCACCACGGAACACCTCTTTGACCAGGTCAAAGTGGATCGGCGCCATCTGCGGACACAGGATGGTGTAGCCCTCCTCGCGCATCTGCTCGGTAAAGGGCACCTTTGGCCACGCGGTCGATGCGCTCTCACGCTGCGCTTCGAACGTGTACTTGCGGCTCGCGAACGCGGGGGCATCCGTGGAGGGCGCCACCGGCGCGGCGTCACCCTGCTCGTAGGCCTCGCCCGCGGCCGTGGCCTCGGCCAAGCGCTCGGCCTCCTGGTCCTTGAGCGCTGCCATGAGCGAGCGGATGCGGATGCGCGCGGCGCCCAGGTTGGACACCTCGTCGATCTTGAGCACGGTGTAGATCTTGCCACTGGCCTCCAGGATCTCCTGCACCTGGTCGGTGGTCAGAGCGTCCAGGCCGCAGCCGAAAGAGTTGAGCTGGATCAGGTCCAGGTCGTTGCGCATCGTCACAAAACGGGCGACGGCGTACAGGCGGCTGTGGTACATCCACTGGTCGACAACGCGAATCGGACGCTCGGGCTTTACCAAATGCGCGAGCGAATCCTCGGTAAAGACCGCAAAGCCAAAGCTCGAAATAAGCTCAGGCAGGGCGTGGTTGATCTCGGGGTCGTTGTGGTAAGGACGGCCGGCGAGCACAATGCCGTGGCCGCCGTGATCCTCAACCCACTTAAGGGCTTCCTCGCCCATGGTCTGGATGTCCTCGTGGAAGCGCGCATCGGCCTCAAAGGCAGCGTTGACGGCGGCATCGACCTCGGAGCGCGTGATCTTGGGACCGCGCACGCGACCGCGACCGGCCTCAGCATCGGCCACACGGTCGACGGCGAGCACCTGGTACAGACGGCGCTTGAGCTCGGTCTTATCGTGATAGGGCACAAACGGGTACAGGAACTCGATGTTCTGCTCGCGGATCTCGTCGATGTTGAGCGCCAGTGCCGTGGGGTAGCTCATGACGATGGGGCAGTTATAGCAGTTGCCAGCCGTCGGATCCTCCTTGCGCTCCCAGCGCACGCACGGCATCCAGATGAAGTCGACGTCACGGTCGATAAGGTTCATCACGTGGCCGTGGCTCATCTTGGCCGGATAGCACACGCTCTCGGACGGCATGGACTCGATGCCCGCCTGGTAAGTCTTTTTGCTCGACTGGTCGGACAGCTGCACGCTAAAGCCCAGGTGTGTAAAGAACGCGTGCCAGAAGGGGTAGTTCTCGTACATGTTGAGTGCGCGCGGGATGCCGACGGTGCCGCGCGGGGCCTCGTCGGGGCTCAGCACCTCGCGGTTAAAGAGCAGCTCGTTTTTCTTTTTGAAGAGGTTGGGGGCCTCGGTCTTCTGCTTTTTGTGGCCGGCGCCCTTCTCGCAGCGGTTGCCGGTGATAAAGCGCCTGCCGCCGCCAAAGTCGTTGACGGTAAGCTGGCAGTTGTTGGAGCAACGGCCGCAGCGGACATGCTTTTGCGTCACGGTGAGGTGCGCGATGTCCTCGGCAGAAAGAATGGTCGAAGTGCCGTCGGCGCCGGCGCGATCGCGGGCGAGCAGGGCAGCGCCATAGGCGCCCATGCAGCCGGCGATGTCGGGGCGCACGGCGTGGACGCCGGTGAGCTGCTCAAACGCGCGCAGCGTGGCGTCGGACATAAAGGTGCCGCCCTGGACGATCACCTGGCTGCCGATCTCCTTGGGGTCGCGCAGCTTAATGACCTTGAACAGGGCATTCTTGATGACGGAATAGGACAGGCCGGCCGCGATGTCGCCCACCGTGGCGCCTTCCTTTTGCGCCTGCTTGACGCGCGAGTTCATAAAGACTGTGCAGCGACTTCCCAGATCGACCGGAGCCTTGGCATGGATAGCGGCGTCGGCGAACGCGCGAACGTCCATGTTCATAGACACGGCGAAGCTCTCGATAAAGCTACCGCAACCCGACGAGCAGGCCTCGTTGAGCATGATGTGCTCGATGACGCCGTCCTTCACGCGCAGGCACTTCATGTCCTGGCCGCCAATGTCCAGAATGAACTCGACGCCGGGCAGGAACGCCTTGGCGCCGCGCAGGTGCGCGACGGTCTCGATCTCGCCGGAGTCGGCCTTGAGGGCCTCGATGAGCAGCGCCTCACCGTAGCCCGTGGTGGTCACGTGGCCGATGGTGCAGCCCGCGGGGATGTGGTTGTAGAAATCGGCCATGATGACCTTGGCCGTGCCTAGGATGTCGCCGTTGTTGTTGCCGTACCAGGTGTGCAGCAGCTGACCGTCCTCGCCCACGAGCGCGGCCTTCATGGTGGTGGAGCCGGCGTCGATGCCGATGAACACGCGTCCGGTGTAGCCTTCGAGCTTGCCCTTGGGGACGACCTCGGTGTCGTGGCGGGTCTTGAACTCGGCAAAGTCCTCGTCGGTGGCAAAGAGCGGATCCAGACGCTCGACCTCGGCACCCTGCGTGTCACCCAGGGCATCGATGGCCCCGATGAGCTGCGGGAACGTGCTGAGCTTGTTGGACTCGTGCGCCATGGCGGCGCCGCTCGCCACAAACAGGTGAGCGTTTTGGGGCACGATACGGTGCTCCTCGTCCAGATTGAGCGTGAGGTAGAAGCGGTGGCGCAGCTCGGAGAGATACTGCAGCGGGCCGCCCAGGAAAGCGACGTTGCCGCGGATGGGACGGCCGCACGCCAGGCCCGAGATGGTCTGGGTCACGACGGCCTGGAAGATGGAGGCGGCCACGTCCTCGGGGCGGGCGCCCTCGTTGAGCAGCGGCTGCACGTCGGTCTTGGCAAAAACGCCGCAGCGGCTAGCGATGGGATAGATGGTGGTGGCGTTGGCCGCGAGCTCGTTGAGGCCGCTGGCGTCGGTGTGCAGCAGAGTGGCCATCTGATCGATGAAGGCGCCCGTGCCGCCGGCGCAGGTGCCGTTCATGCGCTGCTCGATGCCGTTGTCGAAGTAGATGATCTTGGCGTCCTCGCCGCCCAGCTCGATGGCGACATCGGTGGCCGGGATGAGGGTCTCGACGGCACGCTTGCTGGCGATGACCTCCTGGACAAACTCCAGGTCGAGCCACTGGGACAGCAGCAGGCCGCCCGAGCCGGTAATGGCGCAGGTCATCTGGGCCGTCGGCAGCACGGTCGCAGCGCCCTCGAACAGGTCGCGGGCGCAGGCGCGGACGTCGGTGTGGTGGCGCTGGTACTTGGCGTAGACGATCTGGTTGTCGTCGTTGAGCACGGCGAGCTTAACGGTGGTGGAGCCCACGTCGATGCCCAGGTGCAGGTTGCCGTGGGCGGCCTCGGGGTTGAAAATCGCGCCTTCGGGGGCCTGAGCGGCGGCTACGGGCTCAGCAGCGGCGGCGGGCTCGCTGACGACGGACGTCTCCCCTGCCACGTTCTTGGCATCGGCAACTGCCTCGGCAACTTTCTCGGCAGCCGCGGTCGCGGCCTTCTGCGCGGCGTCCACCACGGCGGGCGCGGCCTCGCGTGCGGCAGCGACCATGCGGTCCTTGATGCCCTCGACGAGTTTGCTCATTGTCTCTCCTCTTAGTTGTTGGACTCGACGGTTGCGGTGGTGTCGACCGCGTCCTCGAGCTGCAGATTCAATAGCTTCATGCCGTATTCCGGCACGTTGATATCGATGGGTTGGCCATACAGGTCACCAGGGCGCACAAAAGCGAGCACTGTCATAATGCGCGCCATGGCCTCGGGCGATTCGGTGAGCCCACGCTCAAACCAGCGCTGAATCATGCCGACCTCGGCACTCACGACGTAGGTGACGTAGTAGTCAAAGAACGTGCCCAGCGCCAGGCCCAAAATGCCCGTCTGTGCACGCGGCACCACGGCCTCGCGTGCGGTATCGATGATCTTTTTAATAAAGGCGGGGTCGCCGCCCGGGCCCAGCAGGGCCCCGATAAGGTCGCGATTAGCCGCAAGATAGCGAAGCAGCTCAACCGAACCGGGTGCCGGCTCGAGCTCGTCGATGTTGCGGTAAAGATCGGGTAATTGAGCTGCGGTGATAAGCTCCACCCGCTCACGAATCTCGGCAAGCAGGCCGTTCTCGATCTGGCTGATAAAGTCGGGGATATCGCGGTAGTGCGAATAGAACGTACGGCGCGTAAGACCGGCGCGCTCGGTGAGCGACGCGACGTTAATGCGCGAAAGGTCGCCGCTTTCGGCAAGCTCGCTGGCAAGCGCCTGGCGAAGGGCACGCTGCGAGCGAAGGGACCGGCGATCGCATTTCTCGAGCTGGGACAAGCGTCCTCCTTGTTACTCAGCCTGTGCGCTATTACACAGTGCGAGTATTATTGCACACCGTGTGCATCAACACGTAAAGGCAATATTTGGGTTGTGACAAAGGGACGGTCCCTTTGTCACATTCAGCGACCGCCTAGGTTGTGCCAGTTGTGCCTGGCTTTTGAAGCGGCATTGCCGATTGTTCAAAATGTCATTCGTGGGTAGAATAGTGTCGACGGCAGCCCAAGTTCTGGAAAGCTGGGCAGCGCCGTTGTTTGCATTAGGGGGTCAACGCCTTAGCGGCGGCGACCCCTTCTGTTGCGCTTCGAACGCTGCTTGAGTGCCTCGGAAAGGCCGACAAGTGCCGTGAAGAACGAGACCAAAGCGGTCAGAAGTCTCACGAAATCAATCAAATCGGTCATGGGCATCACCTCCCATCAGATGGAGGGCGCTGCCCGACACATGGAGCTGCCGTCAACGATACCGATTCTATCAAAACTTAGTTATATATACGAATATATGTTCGCATGCCAAAGGTGCAGGGTTCTCGTGAAAAAGGGGCTGTCCCTTTGTCACATTATTCGATGACGGTGCGGGAATTTTGCTTGTGCATGGTGGCGAGCATGTGTTTGGGGACGGCGTGGACCATGCAGCTGCCGATGGTCGCGCTCGCGGCGGCCTTGGCGGCATCGCTTGCGTTTTTGGTCGCGTAGCTGTGGCGGAAGCGTTTGAGCATGGCAATGTCGTTGCCGCCGTCGCCGTAGACCGCGACCTCGTCCTCGGCAATACCGTAGTAGCCCGCCAGCCACGCCACGCTCTCGCCCTTGTTGCACGCCACGTCCGTGATCTCGAACATCACCGGATCGAACGGCGCGTTGACCACACGGTCCGATCGCTCAGCCAAATATGCCTTAAGGTCGCGCTCCAGCTCGGGCGAGGTCACGCGGCAGTTGATTTTGCACACGTCATGACGCAGGATGTCACCGATCGACTGATCGAAATACTGCTCCTCGTGATACCCGCCACGTGCACGCATGCCGCGCATCACGATGCGCTTGATAGGACTGTCCTTTTTAAAGCCCGCCTGGTGCATCTCAAACGATCCGCTCGAGAACATGCCGTCAGGCGTGGAGCAGTCGAAGCAAATGTCCGGGAACGCCTTGAGCAGCTCCTCGGTAACCTGCGGGTCGATGGTCCAGGTCTTGAGCACTTCGCCATGGCTGTTGCGCACGATGGACCCATTGGAGCAGCAAGCGTCAAGCGCCAGGCCCGTAAAGCCATGCTCGCCGATTGGCAACGTCGAGCGCCCGGTCGCGGGAACCACATGCAGGCCAGCCTCGGTCAGCTCGCGAATGGCACGGCGGATGGTCCCATCCGCCTCGTGCAGGGCGTTCAGCAGCGTTCCGTCTAAGTCACTCGCAAACATCTTGATCATGGGCATGCCTCTCCTTCGTCTGCACGATATTGTAGACGAGAACGGGCGCGCCCCAAGAGAGGCACGCCCGTCAGGCGAAAGATTGTCCTACACCGCAGCGGGGCCGTGTTCGCCGGTACGGATGCGGATAACCTCCTCGACCGACTCGACCCAGATCTTGCCGTCGCCGACGGCACCGGTGCGAGCGGCGTTGCAGATAATCTCGACAATGCCGTCGACATGCTCATCGGCGCAAATGAGCGTGAACTGCACCTTAGGGATCGTGTTGACAAGCAACTCGTTGCCGCGCACGTATTCCTTCCAGCCATGCTGTGCACCGCAGCCCTGCACCTGGTTGATAGTCATGCCACGAACATCGGCAGCAAACAGCGCGTCTTTAAGAACCTCAAGCTTTTCGGCACGAACGATCGCCGTAATTTTCTTCATAGTGAATTCCTCTCTTTAATAAAGAAATGAATTGCTCATTCATGTGGCACGGGTTTTCCAAATGCCGCAAACCAACCTCAGAGATCAAAAAGTTCAACTGACTGGTCTTAGCAGGTTTCCCAAGTGCCGCAGATTGCCGTGAAAGAGGAGCGAAGCGTACTTAAGTACGTGAGCGACGATTGAACGGCAAGGTGCGGTGCTTGGGGAAGCTGCTAATCGAGTCCGGAGAACGAGGGATACGCGCTTTCGCCGTGTTGACTCGCATCCAGGCCCAGCGCCTCGTCGGCCTCGTCCACGCGCAGGCTACCGTGGAACAGCGCCTTGACCACCGCGGCGATCACCAAGTCGAGCATCAGCACAATAACGACCGTCACCACAATGCCCAGAACCTGCGAGACAAGCAGCGACACGTCGCCCGTGTAGAACAGGCCGCCCTTACCGGTCCACGAGAGCTCCGGCACGCAGAACAGGCCCGTGAGCACACCGCCCAAGATGCCGCCGATACCGTGGCAACCGAACGCGTCGAGCGCATCGTCGTAGCCGAACTTGGTCTTAAGATGGCTGATGGCCAGGTAGCAGACGGGCGATACGATCAGGCCCATGACCAGCGCCGCCCACGGCTCAACAAAGCCCGCACCCGGCGTAACCACCATAAGGCCCGCAACCAAACCGGTGCTAGCACCCACCAGCGTGGGACGACCGGTGTGCACGCGCTCAACGACAAGCCACGAGACCATGCCCGCCGCGCTGGCCGTCACGGTGTTGAGGATGGCGAGTGCCGCCACGGCGTCGGCCTTAAACTCGCTGCCGCCGTTAAAGCCAAACCAACCAAACCAAAGTAGACCGGCGCCCAGCGCCACAAACGGCACGTTATGCGGACGGTAGCTCACCATGCCAAAGCCGCGACGACGGCCGAGCATTAAGCAGAGAATCAGGCCCGTGAGACCGGACGAAATGTGTACCACGTCGCCGCCGGCAAAGTCGAGCGCGCCGATGATGTCGCCGATAAAGGGACCATCGCCGCCCCAAACCATGTGGGCGAGCGGCGCATAGACCACGAGCAGCCAAATGCCCAGGAAGGCCGTCATGGCACCAAACTTAACGCGGCCGGCCAGGCTGCCCGTGACGATAGCGGCCGTGATCATGGCAAACGCCATCTGGAAGGCGATGTTGATGATCTGAGGGTAGACGGCACCGTCCGCGGGATTGCCCTCGGCCGCCTGCAGCACCTGGTTGAGTACCGGCAGGCACAGCAGCTGGTCAAGGCCTCCAATAAACGGGTTCGCGCCGTCGCCACCATAGGCCAGCGACCAGCCGGCGACAATCCACAGCACACCAACCAAACCAATGGCGCCAAAGCACATAAGCATGGTGTTGATGACATTTTTGCGCCTGGACAGGCCGCCATAGAAAAACGCCAGACCCGGTGTCATTAAAAACACGAGCATGGTGCAGATGAGCATAAACGTTGTCGATCCCGTATCGTACATTCGCTCCCCCTTGGTCGCATGAACGTTGTCGGCGCCCATCATGCGGCCGAGGGCCAACTGGTGTAGACCAGATACGGCGTTGTTAAACGCTGCGTTGTCGAATGGAAACGGTGCCGCAATCTTGGAAACGGCACGGCAACGGGCGCGAAACGAACGGGAAACGTGCGAGCGAGAAGGGCGCGCTTGGCTCCGCTCTGGCTAGCGCCGGAACAGCTCGCGGGCTCGGTCGCGGAGGTCGGTAGCTCGGATGACGCCCTCGTAACGATTGATGCGCAGACGCGGGAAGGCGTTAAAGAAGCGTAGGTCGCGGCGGCTGAGTGACACGCTCGGCACCGGACGGCTCATGCGCTTGCCGGTACGGAGACGGGTGAGCGACGGACGGGGCACGCTCGGCGCGGCATCGGCCACGCGGCTGGCAGCGAGCGCCAGGCCGCGAGCACCATCCGAGATAAACGTCGGCATCGAAGCCTTCTCGCGCAGGGCATCGAGCGCCGCGTCGCCCAGCTCGGCCAGCCAAGCGTTAACGGCGCGACCGCGGATATGCGTCTGCGCCACCGAGTCGATCGCCGAATCGGGAATACGTTCGAGCATAGAGTCGGAGGCGTCGGCAAGCGACTCATTGATGCGGTCGGCAAGGTCGGCACGCACACGCTCAAGCTGATCGGACAGACGCCGCCAGCTCGCCAACGAGCACACCGCGTCGACCATCATCGCGACCGCGACGATAAAGGCGGACAGCCGCACAATCAGCACCGGCAGATGGCCAAGCAGCCCCAGCAATGCCGGCTCCACTAAACGGCAAATACACAACGCACCCAAGCCAAACGCGCAGGCCCAGTACAGGCAGATGCGTCCGTGCAAGTTAAACGGCAGGTGCGAGTAATCCCAAAAGCGAGCGCCCGTTGTTTTTTCCAACAGCACGCCTACGCTGTACTCAATCACGCTGCATACGAGCGCTGCAGCGACAAACTGGCTCGAGGCATCCGGAATCCCACGCAACAGCAGCCAGCAGGCAATGCCGCCCACACCATAGATAGGACAACACGGCCCCAGCAAAAAGCCACTGTTGGCAAATCGTCCGTGATTGAGCATGGCGCATACTGTCGACTCCCATGCCCAACCGCAAAACCCGTAAAAGACAAACGAGAGCACCAGTGCCGAGAGTGGGCAGGCGGCAAGCGTCGCGCCGTCAAATGCCATGTCGATCGCGGTCCCCACCGTCTACCCTCTCCTCTTTTCACTCGATTCGCTGCTCACGCCATCGTCCGCCTCGTCCTTGCGCGGCAGGCGGCCGGCGACTGTCTCACGCAGCGCGCACCATTTATCTGCCAGGCACACAATCCATGCCTCACGACACGTCGGCGGCACCGGCACCAGCGGAAACATATGGCGCACGATAATATTCCGCTCGCGCGACGTCAGCTCAAAATCTTCCTCCGCACGCGCCAGAGCAAAAAACGGGTGGCGAAAGCCATGTAGCCGATGGCTTGGGTCGGGATCGTGCCAGTCATAGAGAAAGTAGTCGTGCAGCAAGGCCCCGCGCAGCAACGAAGCACGGTCGACCGAAATGCCAGCACGGCCCAAGCGCTCGGCAAAGGACAGGCTCGCCCGCGCCACCGAGGTCACATGTGCATAGACCGTCACGTCACCATGCTGGATAAACTCGCGCGTCAGGTCCAAGCGGCCCGCCTGGGCGAGCTGGCGGGCGGCATCGTCGACCTCGTGCACGATTTTCTCGGCACGAACGGCATCGGACATGCTGCCTCCTTCCAGCGGCTCACGGCGGCAAGCCACGGCCTGCACGTATTGAATAAAATCATCATCGAATCTATCAGTATGGCATCGGACAAAACGTTTTGCCCCGCCAGTTGGCGAATTACCGCGCCGCCGTCACATATCAAACGCCAAAATGTGCGAGACTGTTTTGTGCAATTGTGCCGGCCGAGGGAGCGCCGGCGCTCGATTCGCATGGAGTAACCCACAACGATGCTGCTTACGCAAACGACAACGCCCGAGGACGTCAAGGCTCTTAATCGCGCCGAGCTCCCGCAGCTCTGCGGCGAGATCCGCCAGGCAATCCTCGAAAGCTCCGCCGCCGTCGGCGGGCACGTTGCCCCCAACCTGGGCGTCGTTGAGCTTACGGTTGCGCTTCATCGCGTGTTTAACTCCCCCATCGACAAGATTGTCTTTGACGTTTCGCACCAGACCTACGCCCACAAGACGCTGACGGGGCGCGCGTACACTTATATCGATCCGGAGCGTTATGGTGAGGCTTCTGGCTTTGCCAATCCCGACGAGTCCGAGCATGACCTGTTTGCCATGGGGCACACCTCCACGTCGGTGAGCCTGGGCTGCGGCCTGGCGCACGCCCGCGATCTGGCGGGCGACAGCTACAACGTCATCACCATCATTGGCGACGGCTCGCTTTCGGGCGGCTTGGCGTTTGAGGGCTTCAACAATGCCGCCGAACTCGACGGCAACCTGATCATCATCGTCAACGATAACGACCAGTCCATCGCCGAGAACCACGGTGGCCTCTATCGCAATCTGGCCGAGCTGCGCACCAGCAACGGCACCTGTGAGCGCAACGTTTTCCGCGCGATGGGGCTCGACTACCGCTATCTGGACGCCGGTAACGATGTGTTGGCCCTAGTCGACACGCTGCAGGAGCTGCACGATATCGATCACCCCATCGTGCTGCACGTCTCCACCGCCAAGGGCAAGGGCTTTGAGCCAGCCCAGAACGACCCCGAACGCTGGCATCACGTGGGTCCGTTTGACATGGCAACCGGGCGCAAGCTCTGCCCGGGCCATCCGAGCGAGCCTGCGCCGCGCACCTATGCCGACATTACGGGCGAGGCGCTCAGCGCCGCCATCGAGCGCGATCCACAGGTCGTTGGCATCACGGCCGCCACGCCCTACATCATGGGCTTTACGCCCGAGCTTCGCGCTGCCGCCGGCAAACAGTTCGTCGATGTGGGCATTGCCGAGGAGCACGCCGTGACCTTTGCCACCGCGCTTGCGCGCTCGGGCGCCAAGCCAGTCTTTGGTGTGTACGGTACGTTTTTGCAGCGCGCCTACGACGAGCTGTGGCACGACCTGTGCCTCAACGACGCCCCCGCAACCATTTTGGTGTTTGGTGCGTCAATCTTTGGCACCACGTCCGAGACGCATCTTTCGTTCTTTGATATTTCCATGTTGGGCGGTCTTCCCAACATGCACTACTTGGCGCCGGCCTGCATGGAGGAATATCTGTCCATGCTGAGCTGGTCGCTCGACCACCGCGAGCATCCCGTGGCAATCCGCGTACCGGGCATCGGCCTGGTAAGCCGCCCCGACCTTGCGCCCGCCGAAGACACCGACTACAGCGCCGTTCGCTACAACGTGGTGCGTCAGGGCCGCGACGTTGCCGTGCTCGCGCTTGGCGATTTCTTTGAGCTGGGTGAGCGCGTGGCAAACCGTCTGACTGCCGAGTACGGCATCGAGGCCACGCTCGTCAACCCGCGCTTTGCAACCGAGCTCGACCGCGAGTTCCTCGACAGTCTTGCCGCCGAGCATCGCGTCGTCGTCACCCTCGAGGACGGCATCTTGGACGGCGGCTGGGGCGAGCGCGTGGCATGCTATCTGGCATGCACGCCGTTGCGCACGCGCACCTTCGGCATCGCCAAGGGCTTCCCCGACCGCTACGACCCCAACGAACTGCTCGCGCAGAACGGCATGACGGTCGAGAACATGGCCGCCGAAGCCGTAAGGCTACTCAACGAGTAAAAAACCTCCGCAAGGAAAGCATCCCTGCGGAGGTTTTTATTTTCGCGACGCGATTATCTCAATCTGTAACATCTAGGGCCCGAATTCCCGTCTAACTGTTACAGATTGAGACAAAGCAGCAAGGCATGCCGCCGCACCGACCATGCCGTCTGCAAAGCGCTATCTCAGCTGCAATAAGCGACGTTTGCCCAGATAAAACCTGCCAAAATAAACCAGTCCCTTTTTGGTAGGTAGAATAACCCATAAGACAAGTATGTTTCTGAGTTATTTCGTGTTGACCCATTTGAGCGCGATAGGGTATAACTCTACTCAACCGCTAGGGATTTTATTGAGAAAGGTGTTCTACCATGAGCAAGAACCTCTCCCAGCAGGTCGTTCTCGACCGCCGCGGCTTCGTTGCCGCCACCTTCGCAACCGTCGCCGGCCTTGGTCTTGCCGGCTGCTCTGACACCAGCGCCGAGGCCGACAAGGGTTCCGCCGCCGGTTCCTCCAAGAGCTCCGAGGATACCGAGGTTTCCGCCACGCTCGATGCCAAGGCATTCGACAAGCTCGTCAACGACGGCCCCAAGGCCGATGACGACGCCATCGCCGCCAGCACCTGGGCGACGGCCGTCAAGGACGCCGGCGTCTTTAATATCGGTGGCGTTCAGACCTCCACGCTCTTCTCCCTCCTCAACGAGAAAGACGGTCAGACCCGCGGCTTCGACGCCGGTATCGCACAGCTCCTGTCCAACTACATTCTGGGCGAGAACAAGGTCGAGATCACCCAGGTGACCTCGGACACGCGCGAGTCTGTCCTGCAGAACGGCCAGGTCGACGCTGTCTTTGCCACCTACACCATTACCGATGAGCGCAAGAAGCTCGTCTCCTTTGCCGGGCCCTATTACTACACGCAGCAGGCCATCCTGGTGCTTGCCGATAACGACGACATCAAGAGCGTCGACGACCTGGCCGACAAGAGCGTCGCCGTCCAGTCCGGCTCCAACGGCCCCGCCATCCTGGAGGAGCTCGCTCCCAAGGCCAGCCAGCAGGAGTTCAAGACCGACGAGGAGGCCCGCCAGGCACTCCAGCAGGGCCGCGTTGACGCCTACGTCATCGATAACAACATGCAGCAGAGCGCCCTGGTCCGCGAGCCTGGTAAGTACAAGATCGCCGGCAAGCCCTTCGGCAGCAAGGAGCCCTACGGCATCGGCCTGCCGCTCGATTCCGACGGCGTCGCCTTTGTCAACGACTTCCTTAAGAAGATCGAGGACGACGGCACCTGGACCAAGCTGTGGCAGATCTGCATCGGCGACCGTACGGGCGACACCAATGTTCCCGAGCTGCCCGAGATCGGCGCCTAGGCAGCGAGCCTGCTAACGGCCGCAACGAAACCATACGGAAACGCATGATGCGCTTTATTGCGGTAAACTGTTTCCTCACTGAGTTGTCGGGGCTTCCGTACACACGGGAGCCCCTTTCCTTACCGGCGGGAGGTCCGCATGAGTCTCTCCGAGCTCTGGTCGCTCTATGGCCAGAACTATATCGACGCGCTGCTAGCAACCTGGGGCATGACGCTTGAGTCGTTTGCCATCGCCATGGTGCTGGCCGTCGCTGCCACCGTGATGCGCGTATCGCCGCTCAAGCCGCTGCGCGTCTTTGGCGACCTGTATGTCCAGGTCTTCCGTAACATCCCCGGCATCGCGCTGCTTATCATCGTCGTCTATGCGCTGCCGCCGCTCAAGGTCGTTCTGCCCTACCGCACCTGCGTTATCGTCGCCACGGTCCTTTTGGGCTCGGCCTTTGGCTCCGAGAACTTTATGAGCGGCATCAACACCGTCGGCGTCGGCCAGGTGGAAGCCGCCCGCTCGCTCGGCATGAGCTTTAACCGCATCCTCGCCAAAATCGTGATTCCGCAGGCACTGCGCTCAAGCGTATTGCCCATGACGAACCTCTTTATCGCCGTCATGCTCACTACTGCCTTGGGCAGCCAGGTGCCGCTTAAGCCGCAAGAGCTTACCGGCGTGGTGAGCTACATCAACACGCGCTCGCTCGGCGGCGTCGCCGCGTTCTTTATCTCGGCGCTCGGCTACCTGGGCACGGCCTTTGTGGTGAGCCACATTGGCAACTACATCGATAAGAAGGTGAGGATCCTCCGATGAGCAAGCACTCCTCCCCTGCGCTTACCATGCGCGATGCGCTCTACGAGGCTCCCGGCCCCAAGATGCGCGCCAAGATTCGCATCGGCACCGCCATCTCACTCGTCGCCGTCGCCGCGCTCGTCGCCCTGGTACTGCAGCGCTTTTATGTGACCGGCCAACTTTCGGTCCACTATTGGTATTTCTTTACGCACCTCACCACCTGGAAGTTCTTGCTTACCGGCTTTGAGGGCACCGTTAAAGTCGCGCTCACCGCCGGCGCCATCGCGCTGGTGCTGGGCCTCGCTCTCATGCTCGGCCGCACGAGCGACATCAAGCCGCTGCAGCTGGTTTGCCGCGTGCTCACCGATTTCTTCCGCGGCGTGCCGAGCCTGCTGTTCATCTACTTCTTCTTTTTGGTGCTGCCCCAGTACAAGATCGCGCTGCCGTCGTTTTGGATGCTCACGCTTCCCGTCGCGCTCGCTGCAGCCGGTGTACTTGCCGAGATCTTCCGTGCCGGCGTCAACGCCGTACCGCGCGGGCAGGTCGAGGCGGCCCAGGCGCTCGGTCTCTCCAGGGCTAAAATCACCTTTAAAATCGTGCTGCCGCAGGCGATTCGGTTTATTATTCCGTCGTTGATTTCGCAGCTTGTGGTCGTAGTCAAAGACACCACCGTCGCCTACGTGGTGAGCTACCCCGACCTCATGCAAAACGCCCGCGTGCTCATTACCAACTACGACGCCCTCGTGTCGGTCTACCTGGTTATCGCGGTCATCTACATCCTCATCAACGTCGCGATCAACAAGGCCGCTGTCTATGTTTCGCACAAGACCGGCGCGACCATCATCCGCTAACGCTTTACCATTTCGAGTCATAAGGAGCCGAGCACCATGGCACAGAGCACCTCTTCCACCGGCAATCAGCCGCTGATCGAGCTCAGACACGTCGATAAGCACTATGGCGATCTGCACGTCCTCAACGACATCAATCTCTCGGTCGACCGCGGCGAGGTCGTCGTTGTGATCGGCCCCTCGGGCTCGGGCAAGTCGACCATGTGCCGCACCATCAACCGCCTGGAAACCATCGACTCGGGCGAGATCCTCATCGAGGGCGAGCCCCTGCCGCAAGAAGGCAAGGATCTTGCCCGCATGCGCGCCGAACTGGGCATGGTGTTTCAGCAGTTCAACCTGTTCGCACATATGACGGTGCTGCAGAACATCATGCTGGGACCGGTCGATGTGCTGGGTGTCTCCAAGGACGAGGCCCGTGAGCGCGCCATGGACCTGCTGGGCCGCGTGGGCGTGGCCGAGCAGGCCGATAAGGTGCCCGCACAGCTCTCGGGCGGCCAGCAGCAGCGCGTGGCCATCGCCCGCTCGCTTGCCATGCAACCCAAGGCCATGCTCTTTGACGAGCCCACGAGCGCCCTTGACCCCGAGATGATCAACGAGGTGCTCGAGGTCATGGTCCGTCTGGCCCAGCAGGGCATGACGATGATTGTCATCACGCACGAAATGAACTTTGCCCGCCGCGTGGCCGACCGCGTCGTGTTTATGGCCGACGGCCAGATCGTGGAAACCGGCACGCCCGACGAGTTCTTCGACCACCCCCAGACCAAGCGCGCCCAGGACTTCCTCAACTCCATCAAGGGCCACTAACCAGACCGCCCACCTACCCGCCATGCCCATCCAAACTCGAAAGTTACACCTATGATCGGAACTCGCACTTCATCGTCCTACACCCCGCACGTCGACGTCGCCCCCGCCGACCGCCCACTCATCCTCGTCGCACCGCGCTGGAAAGAGGCAGAGCCATTTTTAACCGAGATGCTCTCCCCCAACGAGGAAATCGCAAGTGTCTTTGTCGATGCCATCCTTGCCGCTGGCGGCCTGCCGCTGCAGATGTCCATCACCGAGGACATTGAGGTCATCCGTCATTACGTCGATATCGCCGACGGCATCGCCATTCCCGGCGGCCCCGATGTCAATCCCAAACGCTGGGGCGATGATCGACCCTACGACCCCACCCTCTGCTGCGAGATCCGCGATAGCTTTGAGTTTAAGCTGGTCGGCGAGGTGCTCCGCGCCAAAAAGCCGCTCTTTACCACCTGCCGCGGCACGCAGCTGCTTAACGTCGCCACCGGCGGCACCCTGTGCATGGACGTGCCAAGCCTGGGTGCTCGCGAGGGCCGCACGCAGTGGCGCCATACCCACGTGCTCAACGACCCCGTGCATCCCGTCGAGGTCGTGCCGGGTTCGCTGTTGGAGCGCGCGCTTGGCGGGCACAGGCTGATCCAGACCAACTCGGCACATCACTGCTGTGTCGATCGCCTGGGCAAGAGCACGCGCTTGGTCGCCAAGGCAACCGACGGCGTTCCCGAGTGCATCGAAGTCGAAGGTCAACCCTTCTGCCTGGGCGTGCAATGGCATCCCGAGTACACCTGGCAGACGCTCGAGACCGACTTTAACCTGTGGAAGTCGTTTGTCGAGGCAGCGGCCAAGGTTAAGCAGGCCCGCTAGTTCACGGACGGCACAACACAAAAGGGCGTCCCGCCGGCCACACGGTCCGGCGGGGCGCCCTTTTACCTATATGTGGCCGGCAAGCAGCCCAAGGCTCGCAAGCTCTTATTCAGCCGCCTCGCGCAGGGCCGACAACGTGGCCGCATATTGCTGCTGCAGCGCATGCATTCCCTCGCGAGCGCCGTCAACGGCATCGGCGCCGCGCAGCGCCTCGGTCACCACAACCGCCGGCTCGTACAGATTATCGAATCCCAGGTTCTGGCTCACGCCCTTGAGCGTGTGCGCTGCCATAAACGCACCTTCGGCGTCTCCCGCCGCCATGGCGGCCTCCAGCTTGTCCATGCTCTCGTCATCTAAAAATTTGAGGGCAAAGCGGGCAAGCATTTCCTCGCCCATCAGCCGAGCGCACGCGTCATCATAATTGGCGCCGATCTTCTCATACGCCTCACGCATGGAAATCATGGATTAAAACTCCTTTGGTCAAACTAAATCGTGGGAAACGCGACGACGTCGGCGGGGCGCGCCAACGTCTCGGCAATACGGTCTTGCACCTCGAGCAAACAGTCGAGCAACAGCGGGTTAAAGGTGCCGCACTTACCGTCCAGGATCATCTGGATCGCCTCCTTGTGCGGGATAGCGTCCTTGTACACGCGCACGCTCGTCAGCGCATCGTACACGTCAGCCACCGAAACCACCTGTGCGGCGATGGGAATCTGGTTGCCCTTAAGGCCATCGGGATAACCCTTGCCGTCCCAGCGCTCGTGGTGCCAACGCGCAATCTGGTACGCATATTCCATAAGCGCATTGCCGACGTGATGGCGACCCAGCTCAAGCAACATGTCGGCGCCGATCGTGATATGCGTCTTCATAATCTCGAACTCCTCGGGCGTAAGGCGTCCGGGTTTGTTGAGAATCGCATCGTCAATCGCCATCTTGCCAATATCGTGCAGCGCCGAAGCCAGGGCAATCGTGGAGCGCTCCTCATTGTCGAGGGAGATCGTGTCGCTACGCTGGACCAGGCAGTCAAGCAGCAGCTCGGTCAGCTTCTCGATGTTCGTAACGTGCCTGCCGCTCTCGCCGTTGCGAAGCTCCATGACGCCGGCCATGATGTCGATGAGCATGCGACTGTTCTTGACGCGCTCGTTGTACTGCTGGGACAGCAGGTTCGTCAGGCGGCGCTGTTTGGCGTATAGGCGGATGGTGTTGCTTACACGGCGGCGCACGACACGGGAGTCAAACGGGCGGTTGATATAGTCCGAGGCGCCCAGCTCGTACGCGCGCAGAACCATATCATCGGAATCTTCGCTCGAAATCATGATGAAAGGCAGATTGTCGATACCCGATCGGCGCGACAGATCGGCCAGCACCTCAAAGCCGCTTATGCCCGGCATGACAATATCCAGCAGCACGAGCGACAGCTCATCGCCATAGCGGTCGACCATGTCGAGCGCCGTACGACCGTTGGCGGCCTCGAGGATGCAGTACTCGTCCTTGAGCATCTCGTTGAGAATGGCTCGGTTCATCTCGGAGTCATCGACAATAAGCACCAAAGGCTTTTCGCTTTGGAAGGCTTCGATGGAATCGGCATCGGTCACGACCGTACCGGCTTTTGCCTTAGCGCGGCTCAATAACTGGACAGCGCGGCCAACTCCCTCATCGACCGTCTCGCCATGAATGCGAACGCCACCAACACATGCCGTCAAGCTCACGTACTCATGGCCCGGAACAATCGTGGCATGAACGGCATCGGACACCTGATGCAGGCGACGGGTGAAGTCATCGGAGGGAATATTGAGCATGACAACCACAAACTTGTCGCAGCCATAGCGTACGAGCTCGTCAGTCGAACGAATTCCGCTGCGTATGGCCGTCGCCACAGCACCGAGCGCGAGGTCGCCGGCATGACGGCCACACGTATCGTTGAAGACCCTAAAATCATCAAGGTCGATCACCGCAACGCCGGCATTCATGCGGGCACTACGGAGCTTTTCCTCGTAATATCGGCGATTGCGCACACTCGTCAGCACGTCGGTGTAGACGAGGTCCTCTTCTGCAGCCTCTTGCTCATCAATCGGACGCACCATCAGCAGGACGTGAGGCTCGCCCTCGACCTTTAGAGGACGCAGACGGGCGCGGTACTCAACGCCATCGTTGAGCAGCTGCTCCGACACCTCACCCGAATCTGCCAAGGCCTCAAGACTCGACTGACGCAGACAAGGGCAGCGATCGCCGGCAAGCAGGCAGTTAGGCTCGCTCTTAATCTGATCGGCCGACAGCAAACGCACCACGGGGTAGGTCTTCGCGACGCGGGCGACCTCGGCGGCAGCCTCCTCGTCGGTTAGATTGACCTCGTGATTATTGAGCATATGGGGCCCTTCCTATCGTTACGCACGGCAACGGTGCATATCAATTGGTACAAGGGTAACATCTAACAGCTGAAGGCAAACGCGCGATTATCGTTACATTTTTATGACCTGGCAAACGGCGGTAATGGAGTCGCGGACGCGTGGTTATGGGCGCATTCGTTAACAATGACGAAACGCTAACAGCCCCCCTCCCCGCAGGTCATCGAGCGTGCTAACGCTCCAAGACATCGCGAACGGCGTTTGCCGCCGTAACGGGGCGATCGCGCAGACCGTTATGCGCGCCCGGGATCGTCACAAGGGGGCAATCGAGATATTCGGCAGCCGCTCGCGTGCCAGCCTCGCGGGGCGTATCGACCGAAAGCTCACCCAAAAACACGGCCGACACTGCCTTTGACGTGCGGGCGCGCTCCCAGTCGGGAGCATATGTCATATTTGTTCCGTATTCATTGGCCATAAAGCAACGACCATTGCGCAGGGCATGTTTGGCTTCCGCTTCGGTCGTCCCGGGAGCCTCGGGGTCCAGGTCGCCGAGGGCTCCCAAGAAAAGCCGGAGCGCCCTTGAAACCTTTCCAGCCGCAATCATATCGAGCAAAACCGGAGCTGCGCCCATACCGACGCCTTCGGCCGACACAGCCGGCTCATGCAGAATCGCACGGGCGACGAGATGGGGTTCGGTGCGAAGAAGCTCCAGCGCCACCAACGTACCGGCGCTATGCGCAAGCACATTTGCCGGAGCGCCAACGTGTTCGATCACGGCTTGCAGGTCGGCGGCCTGAGCGGCAAGATCATAGCTGCCGTCTGCCGCATCGCTGCTACCACCGCAGCCGCGGCGGTCGTAGGCAATTACGCGGTAGTTGCGGCTGAGCTCACAAGCGATACCGTCGAAAAATGTGCCGTCGACACAAGCGCCGTGCACGCACACCAAGGCAGGAGCATCAGGCGACACATCCGGGCCGGCATATTCGCGACAGGCAATCGTGGTGCCCGCATTCTCGACCGTAAAATCCATGTTGTGCCCCCATCATCAACGCCCATCCAGTTGCACGTCAGTACGGTTGGATGGACCCGTATTGCCTTACGCCTTGTTAACAGATTAACTGTACCCGACCCGAGGCTTTTCATGGCACGGCATAATGAGCGACGTGAAAAAACGAAACTTGTAAAGCAAGAGCCCGCACCTTGCTTTGGAGCCGATGCTATGCTTAGGCACAATTGTCTTGAGGAGCATATGCCTATGTCTACGTTTTTGAATGCCAGCCCCATCTTTGGGCCCGTTCGCAGCCGTCGCCTGGGCCTTTCGCTCGGTGTCAACATGATGCCGGCGAGCGGCAAGATCTGCACGTTCGACTGCATCTACTGTGAGAACGGTCTTAACGCCGAACGCCCCTGCCATGAGCCGTACAACACAGCTGCCGTAGTACTCGACGCGCTCGAAGCAAAGCTGCGCGAGATGGCAGCCGAGGGCGAGCTCCCCGATGTGATCACGTTTGCCGGCAACGGCGAGCCCACCGCCGCACCGGAGTTTCCGCAGGCTATCGCCGGCGCCGTCGCGCTTCGCGACCAGCTTGCCCCGAACACCAAGATTGCCGTGCTTTCCAACGGCACGCGCGCCGACCGCCCCGAGGTGCACGACGCGCTCATGATGGTCGACGACAACATTCTTAAGCTCGATACGGTCGACCCGGCATTTATCCAGCTGCTCGACCAGCCTGTTGGCCCCTACGACGTCAAGCACCAGATTGAGACGTTCGCAAGCTTTGACGGTCATGTCATTATCCAGACGATCTTTTTGACCGGCGAGTATCAGGGCAAGCTCATCGACAACACCGGCGAGGAGTACGTTGCCCCCTGGCTCGCGGCGCTTGAGCGCATTCGCCCACAAGAAGCAACCATCTACACGGTAGCGCGCGAGACACCGGTCGCCGGCCTTGCCAAAGCGGCGCCCGAGGTGCTCGACGCCATTGCTGCGCGCGTGCGCGTCCTCGGCATCCCTTGCCAGGTGAGCTACTAGCAAAACCACGCAGCAGCCAGTGTCCGCCATCCCGCTCCATCAGTTGCGGTGATATAGTTCCTATTTATGCTGTTAAACCGCTTAAATCGGAACTATATCACCGCAACTTTTATGGACACGTGAGTGGGCTATACTAGCTGCGGATGAAAGGAAGTTAGCCATGTTTGACAACGGACCTGTGCCCGGCCGCAACGACGCTTGCTGGTGCGGCAGCGGCAAAAAATATAAGAAATGCCATAGCGCATTCGACGAGCGCCTCGAGCGCCTGTGGGAAGAGGGCTGGGAGGTTTTGCCCCGCACGCTCTACAAGACGCCCGCCGACATCGAGGGCATCAAGCGCTCCGCCGCCATCAACGTGGGCGTGCTCGACTACGTAGGCGAGCACATCGCCGCGGGCATGACCACCAACCAGATCGACCAGATGATCTACGACTACACCGTCGAGCACGGTGGCACGCCAGCCGACCTCAACTACGAGGGCTACCCCAAGAGCGTGTGCACCTCGATTAACGACGTGGTCTGCCACGGTATCCCCTGCGATACGGACGTGCTGCACGGGGGCGACATCATCAATGTGGACTGCTCTACGATCCTAGACGGCTACTTTAGCGACTCGAGCCGCATGTTCTGCATCGGCGAGGTCTCTGCCGAGCGCCAGCGCCTGGTCGACGTCACCCGCGCCAGCGTGGAGGCGGGCCTGGCGGCCGTCAAGCCATGGCTGCCGCTGTCCGTTATGGCCGAGGCCGTACAAAAGACGGTCGAGGACGCCGGCTTTAGCGTGGTGCGCGAGTACGGCGGGCACGGCATCGGCAAGGAGTTCCACGAGGACCCGTTTGTGGGCTTTACCACCGAGGCGCCCGATGTGGACACCATCATGGCCCCGGGCATGGTCTTTACCATTGAGCCCATGGTCAATGCCGGAGCGCCCGACATCAAGATTAGCAAGGGTGACGGTTGGTGTGTGCGCACCAAGGACGGCAGCGATTCGGCCCAGTGCGAGGTACAGCTCGTGGTGACCGAGGACGGCTACGAGCTGCTGAGCTGGTAGCCGTGGATGCGCCGGATGCTGACGGGCACGCTCGTCTTGCATCCGGCGTTTTTGTTTGAGCGTTTTGCCTGATAAAACCTGCCAAAATAAACCTGTCCCTTTTTGGCAGGTCGAGCGGAGAGGACTGCTTGTGAACATCCTGGTTTTGTTGCCCGTCAACGACCGTCATCGCACAATTCTTGAGTCGAGCGCTCCGGGCGAGGACTTTATCTACACGAGCTCCGACGCCGCCACGCGCGAGCAGGTCGCCGATGCCGACGTGATCTTGGGCAACATCGACCCTGACATGCTCACGGCATGCGAACATCTCCAGCTGTTGCAATTGCAGACCGCTGGCTATGACGATTACTTGGCCGCCGGCACCGTGCCGGCCGATGCCAAACTGTCTTGCTCGGTGGGCGCCTACGGCCAGGCAGTAAGCGAGCACATGTTTGCCATGGTGCTGTCTATGATGAAGCGCCTGCCCGGCTACCAGGACCTGCAGCGCGAGCATCGCTGGGAGGATTTGGGGCCGGTCACCTCGCTCAAAAACGCCAATGTGCTGGTGCTGGGCGCGGGCGACATTGGCGGCCACTTTGCCACGCTCTGCCGCAACATGGGTGCGCACGTCCGCGGCATCAAGCGCCATCCGCTCGTCTACCCCATTGTGTTTGAGGACATGGACGGCATGGACGCCCTGCCCGAGCGCCTGGCCGAGGCTGACATCGTCGCATCCTTTATGCCGAGCACACCCGAGACCCGCGGCCTGGCGAACGCCGAGTTCTTCGCCGCGATGAAACCGGGCGCCTTCTTTGCCAACGGCGGCCGCGGCGACCTTGTGGTCGCCGACGACTTGGTTGCCGCCTTGGAGTCGGGACATCTCGCCGGCGCCGCGGTCGACGTCACCGACCCCGAGCCGTTGCCTGAGACAAGCCCGCTGTGGGATGCGCCCAACATGCTCATCACGCCGCATATCTCGGGCTGGTTCCACCTAGAGGCCACACTCAATAATGTGGTCGACATCGCCGCGGAGAATCTGCGTCACCTGCAAGTCGGCGAAACCCTGCGCTGTTGGATTGAGCACTAATCTTGTTCCGCCGTTCTAACGAACGGCGGACCGGTCGACGCTGCGCGCCGCCCAGAGCGACAATTTGCCATTCAAAAGGCAAGGCATGACCAGAAGGTCTATGCCTTGCCTTTTTCATGCCAACTTGTTCGCTCTGGACATCGCTCGCTGACGTTTGCTCAACCTGCGGTGTCATAACAATTCTGTCCAGCTGTTGGCATTGCGGCGTTTGCCCAGATAAAACCTGCCAAAGTAAACCTGTCCTCTTTTGACAGGTTTTAGAGCTCCACGCTTTCGGCGCCGTTGATGGTTAGGTTGCGCTCGTAGAAGGCGGTGAGGGCGCGGATGGCATACATCACGTCTCGCACGCCGCCGGTCTCGTAGCTCGAGTGCATGGCCAGCTGCGGCAGGCCCACGTCCACGGCATGCATGCTCGCCTGCATATTGGACAGATTACCGAGCGTGGAGCCACCCGCCATATCGCTCTTGTTGGCGAAGGCCTGCGTGGGCACGTCGGCGTCATCGCAGATGGCCTGGAACACCGCGCGGCTAAAGGCATCGGTACAATAGTGCTGGTTGGCTGCTTCCTTGATAACGATGCCGCCGTTGAGCACGACCTGGTTGCGGGCATCGCACTTCTCGGCGTGGTTGGGATGCACGGCATGCGCATTATCGCAGCTCACGAGCATCGAGGCGGCAAGTGCGCGATGGTACGACTCGTCATCGAAGCCCAGCGATCCGTTAATGCGGCGCAGCGCATCGGCCAAGAACGTCGACATGGCTCCCTGCTTGGTCTCGGAGCCAACCTCCTCGTTATCAAAGCAGCAGAAGACCGAGATATCGCGCGCGTTCTCAGCACCCAAAAATGCCTGCAGCGAGGTATAGGCGCAGGCCAGGTCGTCGAGCTTGGGCGTCGAGATAAACTCGTCGGCCCAGCCCCAAATGCGCGCATCCTGACGATTGACCAGGAACAGATCGCGGCCCAAAATTTGCTCGGGCTCAACGTCCAGCTCATCGGCAATCAGAGCGTCAAAATCTCCCTGCTTGAGTTCACCGGCGCTGATGAGCGGGCACAGGTCAACGGCTCGGTTGGGAGCAAAGCTCTCGTTAACGCCACGGTTCATATGGATGGCAAGGCTCGGAATAATGGCAACCTCGCGCTCGGTGGTAAGCAGGCGGCTCTCAATACGGTCGCCCTCGCGCACCAGCACGCGGCCCGCGAGCGCCAGCGGACGGTCGAACCAGGTGTAGTCGATCATGCCGCCGTAGGCCTCGGTGTTCAGGCGCAGCGTCTCGCCCGCGCCGTCGAACTCGGGCACGGCCTTAACCTTAAACGTCGGCGAGTCGCTGTGCGACGCCGTCAGCTGAAAATGGTAGTCGCCGGCAACGCCGTCCTCGCCCCACGTAGCAGCCAGGTCCTCGCCCACCTTAAAGGCGATAACGCTCGAGGTGTTGCGCTGCGTGTAATAACGCCCGCCCGGCTCGATGTCCCACGCCGCGTTCTCGGACAGGTAGGTAAAGCCCGCTTCGTCGAGCTCGGCCATAATGGTCGCCGCCGTATGAAACATGCTGGGGCATGCCTCGATAAAGTCGATAAGGTCGTTGGCGGCCTCGATATCATCGGCCGTCACATGCGCGCGCTCGGGCGTTTCCTGATCCGTCATGCTCTCCCCTTTCGCTGGGTTGATGGTCCCTTCCAGCATACCCCGCCGCGCCAGCGCTGCACTCTTCATTCCGTGTTTAATCCCGCACCGCTCACCAAGTTGAGCTATCATGCCCGTGCACCTTTTGCGACAATTACGCTAACAGGACGAGAGGAGCCGTCATGAAGCCACGTAACATTGCCATCGTCTGCGGTGTCGCGGGAGTCGCCGTCGGCCTTGCCGCTGCCACCGGTATCGTTTATCACAAGCAAATCAAGTCCGCCGCGTCGCTCAAACGCTTGACCGGCTACGCGGATGGCTATGACCTGTACGCAATCGACATCGCCTACGACTACGATCTTGATCGCATCATCGCCGCTGGCGTGTGCGACGACCAGGCCTACATCGATGCCGTGGTGGCGCAGGTGCTGCCCGGTGTGCCGGTACATGTCCAGGCGCCCCAGTTTGCCTGCAGCGCTTTTGTCGCCGTAGATGCCGAAGGCCGCGTGCGCACCGGTCGCAATTACGACTTTAAAGACGACACCTCGGCGCTGCTGGTGCGCAATCACCCACGCGGCGGCTACGCCTCCATCGGCTTTGCGGCCCTCAATAACCTGGGAGCCAACACTCCACTTGACTCCGTCGCCGGACGCGCCGCCGCACTCATGGGCCCGTTTGCCCAGCTCGACGGTGTTAACGAATGCGGCGTGTCCATTGCCGTACTCACCCTGGATTCCAAGCCCTGTGACCAGGACACGCAACGCCCCGTCATCAACACTTCGCTCGCCATCCGTCTGGTGCTCGACCGCGCGGCTACCACGCAAGAGGCCGTCGACCTGCTTTCCGCCTACGACATGCACGCCATGGCAGGACGCGATTACCACTTCTTTATCAACGACGCCGCCGGTGACGCACGGGTGGTGGAGTGGGATCCGCGCGATCCGGACCGCGCTTTCAAAGCGACTCCTGTACGCCAGGTTACAAACTTCTACGCCTGCTATGGCGACGAAGTGCTGCCCAACCAAAAGAATGGCGAGCTGGGCCATGGTAAAGAGCGCGCCGTCGCAATCGCCGATGTCCTCGACGCCCATGCCGGCGCCCAAGACGAGACAGTCGCTTGGAAGGCCCTGCGCGCTGCGGCGCAAGAGCCCAATCCGGAAGACATCACCAGCAACACGCAGTGGTCAGTCGTCTTTGACAACACCGAGCCCGCTGCCGCCATCACGCTGCGCCGCCACTGGGGCGACATCGATGCCTTCGCGCTGTAAGGAGCTGGCACCGTCGTCCTTACGCTGGCCTGACGTTGCTTACATTTCTATACGCTTGAGCTAACACGTTTTACCCCCGCATCAACAGTGTGCGGGGGTAAACTTATGCGCATGTTACAACTTGCCCGGAAGGATTCACCATGCTTAGGATCGGTCTTCTTACTAGTGGCGGCGACTGCCAGGCGCTCAACGCCACCATGCGCGGCATCGTCAAAACGCTTATGACCAATAGCGAAGAACCTATCGAGATCTATGGTTTTGAGGACGGCTACCAGGGCCTTATCTACAGCAGATTCCGTGTCATGACGCCCGCCGATTTTAGCGGCATCCTCACCCGCGGCGGCACCATCCTGGGCACGAGCCGCACACCGTTCAAGCGTCTGGACATTCCCGAGGCTGACGGCGTCGAGAAGGTGCCGGCGATGGTCCACACCTATCATAAGCTGCAGCTCGACTGCCTGTTTATGCTGGGCGGTAACGGCTCCACCAAGACCGCCAACCGCCTGCGCGAAGAGGGCCTAAACGTTATCGCCCTGCCCAAGACCATCGATAACGACACATGGGGCACCGAGCTGACGTTTGGCTTTACGAGCGCCATCGACGTCGCCACCAAGTGCATCGACGACATCCACACCACCGCTTCGAGCCACGGCCGCGTGTTCGTTATCGAGATCATGGGCCACAAGGTTGGCTGGATCCCGCTGTATGCCGGCGTCGCGGGCGGCGCGGATGTCATCTTGATTCCCGAGATTCCCTACGACATGGATAACGTCATCAAGACCATCGAGCATCGCATGGAGACCGGCAGCCGCTTTACCATCGTGGCCGTCGCCGAGGGTGCTATCTCCAAGGAGGACGCGGCGCTGTCCAAGAAGGAGTACAAGAAGAAGCTCGCCGAGCGTACGAGTCCGTCGATCGTCTACGACATCGCCAAGGAGATCGAGGCCAAGACCGGTCGCGAGACCCGCGTCGCCATCCCCGGCCACACGCAGCGCGGCGGTCAGCCCGACGCCCAGGACCGCATCTTTGCGACCCAGTGCGGCGTCGAGGCAGCGCTCGGCTGTCTGCGCGGCGAGTTTGGCTACATGATTGCCCTGCGCGACGGCAAGATGTGCCACATGCCGCTCGAGGAGGTCGCCGGCAAGCTGAAGTTTGTCGACCCCCAGAGTGATCTGGTGCGCGAGGCCAAGGCGTTGAGCATCAGCTTCGGCGACGAATAGCCTCGGCTGTAACCGCCCCCATCGGAGGCCCCAGGGCTTACCTCCCAAATCGTCCTCGGACATGTCAGGACCCCGCCGTGCGCTTCGCGCGGCGGGGCCCTTCCGTCCTGCGGAAAGATTTGGGAGGTAAGCCCTGGGGCCTCCTGCGGTAACTAGGGAGGCCGAGGCTATTCGTCTTCTTGCTGCAAGTGCGTGGGGTAGGATGCGGCGTGCATTTTTGGGAGTATTCAGCAGCCGAGGGTGCCTGCATACTGGATTTTGGGCGAAAGGCAGGCACCATGGGCCGCATCCTGTAAAAAACGAGCGGCTCTAGAGGCGTTGGGACTCAGAATCGGGGCTTTCAGCGCGGTTTTGTGCACCCGCCCCCGCGCCCGCGGACCCCGGGATGCTGAATACTCCGGAATTTGCACGGCGCCCCCTGGGGTACCTGTGGGCAAAAAGCAACCGCCCCGTCAAAGTATGCAATTGGCGGAGCGGTTTATGCAAAAATACTGCTGCGGGCGCGTCGGCAGCTCGCTAGAACTTGAATCCCAGGACAGGTTACTCGGCGCTCTTGAGGGCGCCGACCATGTCGATCTTGTTGAGGGTTCGGTTGGTGGCGAGGTTGACGATGATCGTAAAGCCGAAGGAAAGCACCACGGCAAGCACGTAGCTCAGCGGCTCGACTTCGACGTCAAAGTACAGCGACGGCATCTGCAAAATGTAGGTAAAGCTCTTGGCCAGCAAGCCACCTAGCGGCACGCCCAGCGCAGCGCCGATTGCCGTGAGGATCAACGTCTCCTTGTTGACGTAGTGGTGCACCTCGCCACGGCGGAAGCCCAGCACCTTGATGGTCGCCAGCTCGCGTTCGCGCTCGGAGATATTCGTGTTGGACAGCGTAAACACCACCACAAACGATAGGCACGCCGCCATAAAGGTCACGAGCACCACGACGGAATTGATAATAGTGAAGTTCGCCTCAAAGTTCTCCCAATGCTCGGCCGTGCTCGAAATCGAAAGCCAACCGTCGCTCTTAAGCTTCTTGCTAAACGCAATCTGATCGGCCGACGAGCCCTTAAGCAGCACAAAGACGCCGTTAAGGCGCGCGCTTCGACCGAACGCGCGCTCATAGGTGCCCTGCGTCATGTAAAGCGTGTTGCCCAGATAGTTGAGCGAAATGTCGCTGACTTTGACCTTGGCTACGTTGAGCGACGAATCCTGGACGTGTGCCGTATCGCCCGGTTGAATCCCCAGTACCAGCTGTGAACTCTTGCTTAGATACACATCTCCGTCGCGCAAAGATAGAGGCTCTTTGGACTCATCCTCGAGACGCACGTAGTCGTCCAGGTCGTTCGTGCGGTCATCGGGCACCACGATCAGCTGCACGGTCTCGCTCTTGCCGCCAAATGTAAAGGTGACGTTGTCGGTCATAATCGGCAGCGTCGAAGTCACGGTCACGTCGGAATCCTTGGCTGCGCTTCGCTCGTCGAGCGCCGCGCACGTCTGCGAAAAATCGTCGGGATTGGCAACCACCAGCAGGTCATAGCGCGTGATATGCCCGTACTGCTTGGGCGAAAGCGCGACCGACGTATCACGAATGCCCATGCCGCAAATCACAAGCGCCGTACAGCCCGCGATGCCAAAGATGGTCATAAAGGCGCGCTTTTTGTAGCGGAACAGGTTACGTGCTGCCACCTTGTTCAAAAAGCCCATGCGGCGCCAGATAAAGCCGATGCGCTCGAGCAAGATACGCGAGCCGGCGCGCGGGGCCTTGGGGCGCATGAGCGAGGCCGGGGTCTCGGCCATCTCGTGGCGGCAGGCGATAATCGTGGCGCCCACCACGCCCACGGCAAACAGCGCCACCGAAACGATCGAGGACACGATGTCGTACGAAAGCAACATCTGGGGCAGCGAGTACATGTCGTCGAACACCGTAAACAGGAACAGCGGCAGGCCCACAAATCCGATGATGTTGCCGAGCACGCCGCCAATCAGACAAGCCCACAGCGCGTAGTCCACGTATTTGGACAGGATGCGCCCGCGCGAATAACCGAGCGCCTTATACAGGCCGATGAGTGTGCGCTCCTCCTCGACCATGCGTGTGGCGGTGGTAAGGCTGATGAGCACGGCAACGATAAAGAAGATGAACGGGAACACCGTAGCGATAGCCTCAATTGACGAGCTATCGCTCTCCACGCTCGAGTAGCTTGCGATATTGCCGCGGTCCTGGATGTACCAGGTGCATTCGCCCAGGTCAGAGAGCTCGGCGCGGGCATCGGCAAACTGCTGGTCGGCGGCGGCACGGCGCTGATCCAGGTCGGCCTGCGCTTGCACGCGCTCCTCACTGCCCTCGGCCATGCGGTTAATGTTGTCCTGCTCGATCCCAAAGAGCATGGCGGCCTGACGCTCGGCCGCATCCAAACTTGTCGGCGTGTCGACCGTCAGCTCCTGAGCGCGCGCCTTCTCACGCTCCTCGCGGATCTTCTCTATATTGCCCTTGACCTTGTTGATCTTTGCCGCGTAAGCATCCGAATAGGAGTTGAGGCTCTTGGCTCCCTCGACGACCACGTGGATCGCGGAGTAGGAAGAAGATGTCGCGGCGTCCTCGCTCACATAGAACTTATAGTCCGCCGCCGAAGCAGCACGGAAGGCGTTGACCGTCGAGTCGGAGCTCACATCAGTGGGATCGAGGACCTCGGCCGTAATGGTGTAATCGCCCGCGGCAAACTGATCCTTGGCGCTTTGGTTCGACGAGCTCGCGTCATTGGCGGCAAAACTCACCGTATCGCCGAGCTTTTTGCCCGAAGCCTTCAGGAACTTCGAAGTCACCGCGACCTCATCGGCGCTCTCAGGCAAATCGCCGTTCACGAGCACCGGCTGATCGATGTTCTCCTTGGAGAGACTTTGCACGACCACGCGCTCGCGCGTTGTGCCCACGGCGGTGTAGGCGGTCTCGGTGTAGATGCCCTCGGCCGTTTCGACGCCATCGACCTCTTGGATGGCGTCGAGATCATCGTCAGTCAGGCCATAGGTCGACTGCACGTTGATGTCATAAACATTCTGCTGGTCAAAGTAAGCGTCGACCGAATCGCACAGATCCTCGCAACCCGCCTTGAGGCCGCACATCACGCTCACGCCGAGCGCAGTGATCACGACGATGGACAAGAAGCGTTTGAGGCTGCCGCGAATCGTGCGGTAGACACCGCGGCGAAACACCGTCGGCACCATGTCGTTTGAGCTTTGGGCAGTGCGGTAGGTCGTAAAATCCTGCTCGCGCTCCGTGTTCCGCGCGTCGCGGCGTTGGCTGTTTTGGCGGTCCTGATCCATGGGCGCTACCACTCGATCGTCTCGATCGGCACGGGATTTTGCTGGACCGTCTCGCTCTCCACGCGACCGCTCTTAAAGCGAATCAGGCGATCGGCCATAGGCGCGAGCGCGGAGTTGTGCGTGATGATAATGACCGTAATGCCCTGCTTGCGGCAGGTGTCCTGCAGCAACTGTAAAATCTGCTTACCGGTTTTGTAGTCGAGTGCACCCGTGGGCTCGTCGCACAGGAGCAGCTTGGGGTTCTTTGCCAGTGCACGGGCGATGGACACGCGCTGCTGCTCGCCGCCCGAAAGCTGCGCGGGGAAGTTGGCGAGGCGCTCACCCAGGCCAACCTGGCAAAGCGTTTGCTCGGCATCGAGCGAATCGGGGCAGATCTGTGCCGCGAGTTCGACGTTCTCAAGCGCCGTCAGGTTGGGAACCAGATTGTAGAACTGAAAGACAAAGCCAACGTCGGCGCGGCGGTATTCCACAAGCTGTGCCTCGTTGGCAGCGCTCACGTCACGCCCATCCACCGTCACGGTGCCGGAGGTCGCCGTATCCATGCCGCCCAGAATGTTGAGCGCCGTGGTCTTGCCGGCACCCGAAGCACCCAGAATGATGGCGAGCTCGCCGCGCTCGACCGTAAAGCTCGCGCCGTCGAGTGCGTGAATGCGGGCGTCGCCCTCGCCGTATGCCTTGATGACGTCTTTGAATTCGATATAGGCCATCGATTAATTCCCATCTGGTCGGATAACTCTTTAGTATTACCCATTTCGCACTCACCAAAAAGGGACAGGTTTATTTTGGCAGGTTTTATATGGGGAAATGGCAGCTATAAATGAGGCGCCGGGGAGGCAGAGAAATCATCGACGGAGTCAGGCCGACCGCCAAACACAACGCATGCATCTCAATCTGTCAGCCAAATCATTCGAACAGCTGTTCGTTTCTATGATATGATTCCGCTATCTAAGCAGGCCAATACGCAGAAAGGCGGCCAACATGGCGTTCGACTTTAAGAAGGAATGCAAGGAGCTCTACAAACCTGCAAGCAAGCCGAGTATCGTAACTGTCCCGCCTATGAGCTACGTTGCCGTTCGCGGAAAAGGCGACCCAAATACCGAAGGTGGCGAGTATCAAAACGCCCTGCCGCTGCTTTACGGCATCGCCTATACCGTCAAGATGTCGAAGAAAGGTTCAAGGAGTATCGAGGGCTATTTCGACTTTGTGGTACCGCCACTCGAGGGTTTCTGGTGGCAAGACTCCCCGAGCGGCGACATCGATTATGTACGCAAGGACGATTTCAACTTTATCTCGTGCATCCGCCTGCCCGATTTCGTCACCCGAGATGACTTTGGCTGGGCAGTCGCGGAAGCCACGGCCAAAAAGAAACTGGACTTTTCTGCCGTCGAGCTGCTTAAAGTTGACGAGGGTCTCTGCGTTCAATGTATGCATACCGGACCTTATGACAGCGAGCCGGCAACCGTAGACGCCATGCATGAATACACGACCGAGCAGGGCTATGTCCCCGACTTCTCAGACACCCGTTTCCATCACGAAATCTATCTCTCCGATCCACGCAAATGTGCACCGGAGAAACTTAAGACTGTGGTTCGTCATCCTATCAAGCGCGCTGAATAGCGTGGAGCGTCATTTCACACGCTAGGTTTTAAGCCAGCCAACCAGCCGCCGCCTCCTAGGCCGTCCGGCAATTATCTTGACGCGGCCCGTCGCATCTTATAAGTTTGTTTTGCTAAAGCTGGAAAGCCTCTCAACGATGCGCAACTCCAGCTCTTTTTCTATCAAGAGGGCAAGTGTCGGAAAGCAACGCATCGAGCAAAATCAAACGCCTGCTCAACACCTATAGCGGCCTCGTGCTTATGGGTGTCGTCGGAATCCCCATCGGCATTATCGTTGGCGCCATCTGTGCACTCTTTGGACGCGTGCTTCTGGCGATTGGCACCTTCCGCGACGAGCACATCACTCTGCTCCTTCCCCTCCTCGCCCTCATGGGCTTGGCCATCGTATTTGCCTACCGCACTTGGGGCAAGGGCACCGACCGCGGCATGAGCCTGGTATTTGACGTAGGCCACGGGCGCGAAGACGCCATCTCCCCGCGTCTCGTGCCGCTCGTTATGCTGAGCACGTGGGGAACGCACCTCTTTGGCGGCAGCGCGGGACGCGAGGGCGTGGCCGTGCAGATCGGTGCAACCGTCTCACACTGGATCGGCCGGCGTCTACCTTTCCGAAACCCCGGCAACACGTTTTTGCTCATTGGTATGGCCGCTGGCTTTGCCGGGCTCTTTCGAACGCCTCTTGCTGCCACGGTCTTTGCTATCGAAGTACTGGTCGCAGGACGCATGGAATACCGCGCGCTGTTTCCCACGCTTACGGCCTCGCTCGCCGCAAGTATGACCTCCGGCGCCCTGGGACTCGAGAAGTTCGAAGTCGCCGTTGTCGCCTCATACGCGCTTGATCTCCCCGGTCTTGGACGGCTTGCGGTGCTGGGTATCGCGTTTGGCATGGTAGGCGGCGCCTTTGCCTGGTGCCTTGCACATGCCAAAACACTTGCGGCGCGGCTGTTCCCCAACCCCTATGCACGCATCGCCGTTATGGGCATCGCGTTATCGGCGATTCTGTTCGCACTATGGCAGGGTCGATACTGCGGGCTTGGCACCAATCTGATATCCGCGGCGCTCGACGGTGACGGCAAGGTCGCCATCATACCTTGGGACTGGGCACTCAAATTCGCACTCACCATTACCACGCTTGCCGCAGGATATCAGGGTGGCGAGGTGACGCCGTTGTTCTCCATCGGAGCCAGCCTGGGTGTCGTACTCGCCGGGATTCTCGGCATGCCCGTCGAGCTCTGCGCCTCACTGGGCTACGCAGCCGTCTTTGGCAGCGCCACCAATACGCTGCTCGCACCCATCCTTATTGGCTGCGAAGTCTTCGGCTTTGGTAACTTGCCGATGTTCATTATTGTCTGCGTTGTGGCTTACCTGTTCAACATGGATAAGTCCATCTACGCCCTGCAGGAGCGGGCGTAGATCGATGTCCAGGCAGGTGGTCTCAGCCGGAAACGGCGTCCCACTCTGAGGCTGTATTCCGGGACACGGTTTCCGCTTGGAACGCCATTCGGAAAGCGCATCCCGCTTTAAAACGGAATTCCGGGACGTAGTTTCCGTCTGAGCCTCCATTCGGAAAGCATGTCCCGTTCTTTCACGGCATCTTGACTATGCAAAGCGCTCGAGTGTTACTCCTCGTACGCGCCCTCAAGCCGCAGCAGCCACTCCTTGCGGTCGAGGCCGCCGGCATATCCGTTGAGCGAACCATCGGCGGCAACCACGCGATGGCACGGCACAATAATCGAAATGGGATTACGCGCGACCGCGGCCCCCACGGCACGGGGAGACGCAACGGGTGCTTCGTTTCCCGGTACACGATGTCGAGCCGCAACACGCTGGGCGATCTCACCATACGTAGCGACCTCGCCACGCGGGATAGAAAGCAGCTCAAACCAAACCTCGCGCTGAAACGCCGTACCAATCATATGCAACGGCGGCGTAAACCGAGGCTCCTGCCCCGCAAAATAAGCATTCAGCCAAGCCCAAGAACGCTCAAGTACCGACGAGGCAGCACCGTTTGTCGGATTCACCGAAGACATGCCGCCAGCACCAGAAACCGCATCGGCGCCTTCAACATGTTCGGAGTCTTCCCGGAGAAGCGTGGAGCCAAAATGCTCCTGCCCCTCAAACCAAAGTCCCGTCAGACCGCGGCCATCAGCGGCAAGCAAGATTTCGCCCAAAGGCGAAGCAAACGTCGTCGTGACCACCAGCGGCTCCTTTCAAAACTCCGCAACATAATACCGCGAATTGTGCAGACAACCCCAATCGACCCCAAAGTCACCCTAGGCAGCAGGCGCGAACGCGCCGCAGCTGCCGGCCGCGCCCCACAGTCCCCCAAGGCGGCAGGCGCAAAGCGCCGAAGCCGCCGCCGGGATCAGGGCCCGCAACAGCCACGTGCCCCCACATCAGCCCAGCGGCCCCAACCAACAACGGCCCCATCGCAGGTCGCTTGCAGCAGCGTCACCGCAGGCGGGGGCCGGGCTTGGTTTTCAGAACACTCCGCAGACCAGTGTGGCGCCTTGTCCGCGGCTCCGAAGGAGCAGGACAAGGCGCCACACATGGTCGAGGACGTTCTGAAAACCAAGCCCGGCCCCCGCCGGACAGGTCACACTACTCGCAGAGCAGCTTAGCGATCTGGACGGCGTTGGTTGCCGCGCCCTTACGGATTTGGTCGCCGCAGCACCAGAAGGTGATGCCACGCGCAGCCTCGGGGCTCGAGATGTCGCGGCGTACGCGACCGACCCAAATCAGGTCCTGGTCGGAGGTGTCCATCGGCATGGGGAAGCGGTCGTGCGCATCCTCGGCGCTCATGTCGTCAACTAGCTTGACACCCGGAGCGGCAGCCAGCGCGGCACGGGCCTCTTCCACCGTGATGTCGCGCTCGAACTCAAGCGTGATGCTCTCGGAGTGCGAGCGCAGCACGGGCACGCGCACACAGGTGCAGTTCACGCGCAGCTCGGGCAGATGCATGATCTTGCGGCCCTCGTTTTGCAACTTCATCTCCTCGGAGGTAAAGCCCTCCTCCTTGACGCCGCCAATCTGCGGAATCAGATTGCTCGCGAGCTGGGCGGCAAACGCGCGCGGCTCGGGAATCTCCTCGCCACGGCCCAGGGCGGCCAGCTGAGCCTCGAGCTCGGCCATACCGGGGGCGCCAGCACCCGAAGCCGCCTGGTACGTCGAGACGATCATGCGCTTCACGCCAGCGAGCTGATGCAGCGGCCACGTGGGAACCAGGCCGATAATGGTCGCGCAGTTGGGGTTGGCGATAAGGCCGTGATGCCACTTGATGTCGTCGGCATTGATCTCGGGCACAACCAGCGGCACCTCGGGATCCATGCGGCAGGCATGGCTGTTGTCGACCACGACGGCGCCACGCTTGACGGCCTCGGGCAGTAGCTCCTTCGCGATGTCGTCGCCGGCAGCTCCAAGCACAATGTCACAGCCCTCAAAGGCCTCGGGACAAGCCTCTTCGATCACGATCTGCTCGCCACGGAACTCGACGGTCTTGCCCGCAGAACGCGCGCTCGCCAGCAGCTTGAGCTTGCCAACCGGGAACTCCTGCTCGTTGAGGCACTCGAGCATCTGGGTGCCCACGGCTCCCGTCGCGCCCAAAATAGCAACCGTGTACTGTTTCATGCTTCCCCCTTTAAAGGTTGTGGCTTTTGCCCGCACGCCAAGCAGGCCGATTATTGTTGCCAGTGTATACAAGAACGGGGCGGGCACGAAACCCGCCCCGTCGAAACGAAACCGAAACGAAACGCCCCGCCATAGATTTTTGAGGCAAGTCCAAAAAATCTACTGGGATAGCAGCTACTTGTGGAGCGCGACCAGAGCGGGATCGACCGGCGCGGGAGCCTCCAGATCGGAGACCTTCACAATGCCGTTCTCGTCGGAGAAGGCGCGGTAAATGGTCTGAATCGCCAGATCAAAGTCCTTCTCCTCCACGCCGATGATGATGTTGATCTCGTCACAGCTCTGCGAAATCATGCGCACGCTCACGCCGGCCTGGCCGAGCATGCCAAACAGATGGCCCGAGATACCTGCACGGCCGCGCAGGTTACGGCCGACGGTCGCGATGAGCGCCAAGCCCTCGACAACCTCGATCTCGAGCGGCTCGACCTCCTGCTGAATGTCGCCCACAAGCGAGTACAGAGAATCGTGCACATCCTGCTCCTGCACCACAGCGCCAAAGCGGTCGACGCCGGTGGGCATATGCTCAACGGAAACGTCATAGCGCTCGAAGACCGAAAGCGCGCGGCGCATAAAGCCGACGCGCGGCTTGGTGCGGTCGCGGGCCACGTTAATGGCGACAAAACCGCGCTTGCCGGTCACACCGGTAATGATGGGCTCCGCCTCGCCCTCATCAGCCGTCTCGCTAATGATGGTGCCGGGGTCCTGCGGCGCATTGGTGTTCTTGATGACCAGCGGAATGCCTGCCTCGCGCACGGGGAACACGGCCTCCTCGTGCAGGACGCTTGCACCCATGTACGAAAGCTCGCGCAGCTCCTCGTAGGTAACGCGCGCAATGGGCTGAGCCTCGGGAACAATACGCGGATCAGCAGAATAGAAGCCCGAGACGTCGGTCCAGTTCTCGTACAGATCGGCGCCCAGGCACTTGGCCAGAATCGAGCCGGAAATATCGCCGCCGCCACGGTCGAGCAGCTTAATCTGGCCCTCACGCGTCGCGCCGTAGAAACCGGGCATAACAAAGCCGCCCTGCTGACCGTACTCCTGCACCAGCTCGGAGGTGCGATTCATGCTGAGCGTACCGTCGTGATGGAACGCCACAACCGTCGCGGCGTCCAGGAACGGCAGGTCCAGGTACTCGGCCATCAGGCGAGCGGTGAAGTACTCGCCGCGGCTCACGAGCTCCTCGGTAGAGTAGCCGCCCGAGCGGGCGCGCTCGGCAAAGGCCGCAAACTCCTCGCGGATGGGATAGGTGAGTCCTAGCTCGTCAGCAATATCAAAGTAGCGCTGGCCAATGTCCTCGAGCAGCTCCTCGCACGACACGTGATACTTAACGTGCGCGTTGACCAGGTAGAGCAGGTCGGTCACCTTGGTGTCGCCTTTAAAGCGGCGACCGCAGGCAGAAACCACCACAAAACGGCGGGCAGGGTCGGCATCGACGATGGCCTTGATCTTCTTGAAGTGTTCGGCGTCGGCGACCGACGAGCCGCCAAACTTGGCAATCTTAATCATGGGCTGGAGGTTACCTTTCTAAAAAGCCTCTGCGAACCTATTTTGCGCGCTCTGATACCATGGTTTCACCGATTGGGACCAAGGCATCCGAGGAGCAGTGTTATATGGGAACTTATCATAGTACACGAGGACGCACTTTATCGTGCTCAAGTAAGGTGGCAATCCGCACCGGCATCGCTCCCGACGGGGGTTTGTTTGTCTCGGACGAGCTTGGCACCCAGCAGGTCGATATCAGCTCGCTTGCAGATAAATCGTACTTTGAAATCGCTCAAGATGTGTTGGGAATGTTACTGAATGATTACACGGCCGAAGAAATTTCGGCGTGTGTCGACGAGGCATACCGCGGCACGTTCGCGAGTGAAGAGGTTACGCCGCTCGTCAAACTCGACGCAGCGCCGGGCGCTGACGCCCCTCAGACCTATGTGATGGAGCTCTTTGGCGGCCCCACAAGCGCCTTCAAGGACGTCGCCCTACAGATGCTCCCCCGCCTCATGGCCCGCACTTCCGCCAAGGACGGCGGCGCCGAGCGCATCATGATCGTCACCGCCACGTCAGGCGACACCGGCAAGGCCGCGCTCGCCGGTTTTGCCGACGCTCCGGGCACGGGCATCACCGTCTTTTATCCCGAGGGCAAGGTCAGCCGCGTCCAGAACCTGCAGATGTCCACGCAGGAGGGCAGCAACGTCGCCGTCTGCGGAATCCGCGGCAACTTTGACGACGCCCAGAGCGCCGTCAAGCGCATCTTTGCCGATAAGGAGCTTGCCGAGCGTCTGGAAGCCGCCGGCACGGTGCTTTCGAGCGCCAACTCTATCAATGTCGGCCGTCTGGTACCGCAGGTCGTCTACTACTTTGCCGCCTATGCGCAGCTGCTGCGCGCCGGCGCTATCGAGGCTGGCGACGCCGTAGAGTTCTGTGTGCCCACCGGCAACTTTGGCGATATCTTGGCCGGCTACTACGCCAAGCGCATGGGTCTGCCCGTCGCCAAGCTCATCGTCGCGAGCGACAAGAACAACGTGCTCGCTGACTTCCTGACCAACGGCGTCTACGACCGCAACCGCCCGTTCTTCACGACCATCTCGCCGTCGATGGACATCCTCATCAGCTCCAACCTCGAGCGCATGCTCTACTTCCTGTCCGATGGCGACTGCGAACTCGTTGCCGGCCTTATGAAGCAGCTGGCACAGACTGGTCGCTACGAGGTTCCCGCCGACCTGCTGGCAAAGATTCAGAGCGTCTTTGGCTGCGGTTGGGCCAGCGAGGACGAGGTCCGCGCCGCCATCAAGAGCTGCTGGGACGCGAACGGCTACGTGATCGACCCGCACACCGCTTGCGGCTATCACGTCTTCGAAAAGGTCGCCCCCGCCGAGGGCGCCAAGGCCCGCGTGCTGCTTTCGACCGCCAGCCCTTACAAGTTCCCGCGTGCCTGCTGCGACGCCCTGGGCCTCGACGTTCCCGAGGACGACTTTGAGGCCATGCGCGTGCTCGAGCAGGCAACCAACACGGTTGCCCCGGTCCAACTCGCCGAACTCGAGTCCAAGCCCGTCCGCTTCGAAGACGTCTGCGACGTCGACGAGATGGCGAGCTACATCGAGTCTGCAGCAAAAAAGATGGCTTCCAACTAAAACCCCTTATAAGGCGCCGGCGAAAGCCGGCGCACTTTCTTTCATCAGATACCCACCGGATGATGACGAACTGACATGCGGGTCTGCCTGTTTAGTTCGTCGCGAGTTCCGCACGAGCCGGAAAGCACTTAATGTGCTTTCCGAGCGAGCCAGGACTGCCCGAGCAGCGAACTAAACAGGCAGACCGCCCAGGAGATTCCCATGATCAAGATCACCGTCCCAGCAACAAGCGCAAACCTAGGCATCGGCTACGACACCCTCGGCATGGCCGTCAGCCTCTACTCGCACTTCACCTTCGAGCGCGCCGACAAGCTCACCATCACGGGCTGCCCCGAGGAGTTCCAAAACGAAAATAACCTGGTCTATGTGAGCTTTGTCGATGCACTGGCCGCATGGGGCGAGCCGGCCTTCCCCGTCGCTATCGACATTCAGACCGACGTGCCCGTCGCCCGCGGCCTGGGTTCCAGCTCCACCTGCGTCGTCGCCGGCATCATGGCGGCCGCCGCGCTGACGGGCCACACCGTCGACCGTGCCGAGCTCGTCCGCATTGCCACCGAGGTCGAGGGCCATCCCGATAACGTCGCCCCTGCTATCCTGGGCGGCGCCGTCTGCTCCTTTACGCCGACCGATTCGCTCCCCCAGTGCCTGCGCTACGAGGTGAGCGATCGTCTGCGTTTTATTACCGTGATTCCGCCCTACGAGGTGCATACGAGCGAGGCGCGCAAGGTTGTGCCGCAGGAGATTCCACTCTCCACCGCCGTATGGCAAATGGGCCGCATCGCCGGCATGACGCGCGGCCTGGAGACCGGCGACCTTGACCTGATTGCCGCCGCCAATGACGACCGCATCCAGGAGCCCTATCGCCGCCGCCTCATCCCCGACTACAACGCCGTGCGCGACACCTGCCTTAACGGCGGCGCTAAAACCATCTGGATTAGCGGCTCGGGCTCGACCCTCATGGCTGTGACCGACGACACCATCGTGGCAAAGTTCCTGCAGGTCAAGCTGCGCGAGCAGTTCCCCAAGTGCGACACGCATATCCTCACGTGTGACACGGAAGGCGCTCAAATCGAGTACCTGTAGACATCCTCCTCATATACCTGTCCGGGACGGTCGGGATATTCCCTCACAATCGTCCTCGCGCATGAAGGCCCCTTGTCCTGCTCCTACGGAGCGACGGACAAGGGGCCTTCGCGCTGCGGAATGATTTTGAGGGAATATCCCGACCGTCCCTGCGCCTACCTTGCTGAGGATGTCTACAGGGACCCACACTTTGAAGGGGCGCCAGGCTGATAGTTGATTTTTATTGGCAGGGGCTCTTGCTGGTAAGGGGCACTCACTAGAGGCAGGCCTCGGCAATGCGGCGCTTAAGCTCGTCGATACCCACACCGGTTTGGGAGCTTGTGATGATTACATTTTCGGCCGGGACGTTGAGCTGCTTTTTGATGGCTGCTGCCTGGCGGGCCTGTTGGGTGCGGCTGAGCTTGTCGGCTTTGGTGAGGCAGACGATAAAGTTGAACTCGTTGCCCTGCAGGTAGTCGATCATGTCATGGTCGAGTTTACTGGGGTCGTGGCGAATGTCCACCAGCGACACAACCAGGTTAAAGCTGCGCCCTGAGTCGAAGAAGTCGCCGATAAGCTCGGCCCAGCGGTCGCGCTCGGCCTTGGAACGACGGGCGAAACCGTAGCCCGGCAGGTCCACAAAGTGCACGTCGTCGGCCTCGAAGAAATTGATGTTGCTCGTCTTGCCCGGCGTGCTCGAAACCTTGACCAGGTTCTTGCGGCCAAAGAGTTTGTTCATGATGGAGGACTTGCCCACGTTGGAGCGGCCGACGAAGCTCACCTCGGGACAGGTGGACTCGGGGATCTGCGAAACCTTGCCGTAGCTGGCGACGAACTTGGCAAGCTGGTAATTAATTGAATCGGCCATGGACACTCCTTGGTCGTAGGTTCTTACAAAACGGGCGTGCTATTGCGCGGCAGCGATACGACGAACGATGTCAAGCGTGATGCCGCTCGCGGTGCGAGCGTACTCGTCCAGATCGAACTCGCGCTCGCAAAACGCGTCATATGCCTCGTCACAATTATCGCTGATAGCGCGCAGCACCAGGCAATCGACACCATTCTTGGCCGCGATGTGCGCAATTGCCGCGCCCTCCATCTCGACGCAATCGGCATGCGTGGCCTCAATCGCAGCGTTACGCATGGCGTCACCCGTAACAAAGCGGTCACCCGTGGCGATAGTGCCACACAGGAACTGCTTGGGGTCCTTCTCCGCAGAATTCTCATCCGCCGAGGTATCCACAAATCCATGCTCGGCAAGCACGGCGGCGGCAACATCAACCAACGCCGGCGTCGAGACAAACTCCTCGAGCCCCGGCGCGGACTCGGCGATGAGTGCCGTATCGGTATCCAGATAGCGCAGGCACTTGCCTATAACCACGTCGTTAATATGCAGTTTAGGGTTAAGGCCGCCCGCAATGCCCGAAAACACAACGGCCTGCGGGGCGTATTTGCTGATGAGATGCTGCGTTGCGGCAGCGGCGTTCACGGTCCCCATGCCTGCCGTCGTGGCGACTACCGTCAGACCCGAAAGCCCACCGTTCACAACGGTCAAGCCCGCCTCCTGCGACTCATGCGCGCCACTCAGCTCTTCCTTAATCTGCGCAACCTCTTTTTCGAGTGCGCCTATGATCGCGATGGTTGCCATGCCATCCCCCAAATCCGTGCAAATTGCTTATCCACGGTATGGTACCAGCATTTTGGCTCAACCGCGTCAGCACCAAGCCGTTAGGCCAGTACAGCTCGGGTATCATAAAGGGGCAAAAATAGCTTGTTAGCCGATGGCCGACCTGAGCTCCGCACGGCGCTTTTTCATGCTGGTCATAACGGCATTGCGCAGCTCGGGCATGCGCGCGGTATCCATCTGGGGCACGCCCTCGAGCTTATAGGGAATGCCCAGTTGCTCGTACTTGACGACACCCATCGTGTGATACGGCAGCATTTCCAGGCCCACCACGTTGTGCCATGGAGCGATGAGGCGACCGAGCTTCTCGCACTCCTCCACCGTGTCGGTAATGCCCGGCACAACCACGTGGCGGATAACGACCTTAATCTTGCGACGGGCAAGCTCATCGCCAAACGCCAGGATGCGCGCAGGATCGCATCCGGTCAACTTTTTGTGCTCAACCGGATCGGCATGCTTAATGTCGAGCAGCACCATATCGGTCTCGTTGAGAACGGCATCGAACTTCTCGGGGCGGTTGGAATCAAACGCATAACCGCAGCTATCCAGGCAGGTATGCACGCGGCCATCGGGGTTGTTGTGCATGGCGCGGAACAGGTCGGCCAAAAACTCGGGTTGCAGAAGCGGCTCGCCGCCCGAAACGGTAATGCCGCCACTGCGATAGAACTCATGGTTGCTCCGGAACTCGTCCATCAGGTGCTCAACGGTCACCATAGTGCCGCCCTTAACGGACCAGGTATCGGGATTGTGGCAATACGCGCAGCGCATGGGACAACCTTGGACGAACACTACGAAGCGGATGCCGGGACCGTCGACCGTTCCCATCGTTTCGATTGAATGCACGCGACCCAGGGCAAACGCAGAGTCCTCGGGATGAGCGTCCACACCCTCAAGCGTCATCTCAGCCATTCCCGCTACCTTGCCTCTCTTTGGTTTTTGCCAATTTTAATGCCAGAGCCATTCTAGCCCATACGCATGATGGTGAAACGGTTTAGTGATCGATTGGGTTGTCCTATTTGGCCCCACGCAAGTGCGGCGAGAGGGTTATCGCAACCCGCCCGCCGCCGTGGCAATAGAGATCGATAGACGCCAGACCTTACGCCTTAAGCGTAAGCACCGCGCCAAAGGCCGTCGGGCCGCAATGGCTCGAGATGACACCGCCGACCTGAGTCCAGGTAGCGTCCTTAAAGCCCAGGTCGTGCGCATAGACTTCCATGTCGTCGCGAAGCTCCTGGGAAAGGCCTACCGAATACGCCAGGCCAATGTGCGAGTAGTCAATCTCGCCCTTCGCAACCATGTGGTCAATAAAGGCGCGGGCGCATTTGAGCATAGAGCCGCGGAACTTCTTGGTCGCCACGAACTTGCCGCCCGTCACCTCAATGCAGGGCTTAATCTTGAGCAGATGGGCGCCTAGGAACGCGACGTTGGACAAGCGACCGCCCGCCTTAAGGAAGGCAAGATCGGTAGGAACAAAGCCCAGCAGCACGCGGTCCATGACGGAGTTCGCGAAGGCGAAGATCTCGTCGACGGTGGCATCGGGGTGAGCCTCGATGTATTTGGCGGTCTCGACGACAACAAGCGACTGGCCCACCGAGACAAAGCGCGTGTCCATAGAGAACACGTAGTCGCGACCCTTGGCGGCGATCTTCGATGATTGATGCGAGCAGGTCGTGGCCTCGGAATACGCGAGATGCAGAATAGTCGCATCGGGCTGCTCAGCGTGAATGCGGTCGTACACGTGAGCAAAATCCGCAGGCGCGCAGCCGCTGGTCTTGGGCATCACGCCAAACTCGTTGCAGCGCGAATAAATCTCGAGCGGATCGATCGAGCCGTCCTCGACGGTCTCGTCACCAATCGTGACATGCATGGGCACGCGCACGATGCCGTAGCGCTCGCAGAGCTCCGGCGTCACATCCGACCCAGACTCAACCACGATTACGTACTTGCCCATTATTATCACGACCCATCTCGACATTGGCTTTTCAATACATGGCACGCGCCGCCGCACTGTTGCACAACGGCGTCCAAGCGCCAAAGAGACGCCGCCCCTTGCACACAACAAAGGACAGCGTCTCCCTGGAAAACTCCGTGCTTATCTAGGATTCCACACGGTTTATTAAGGAGGGTTACTTATTCCGCAAACGGTCGCTATATGCGGTAAGCGGTAGTTGGCCGCGACAACTGCGACACATTCCGTCCAGCAAATCCAATCGTGCTCCACGCACGGTTAATGCACGAGGCGGTAGAAATTCATCGATGCCGCACCCTCGGCGTGCAGCTCCATCGCCGGAACCGCCGGCGAATAGGTACGGCTCGTAAGTGCCGCCTCGCCGCCATTTGCAAAAATCTCGACCATCGTAGTGTCCGAAAGCACGCGTAGGTCGCGAAGCTCGCCGCGCTCAATCGACCTCTGGTCGCGCCCATAGCCTTCGTCACCCATATCGAGGGTAAGCATCCCGTCCGTATAACGCACAAAGACACCCTTGCGGATTTCGAGCTCGACCATCTTGGCGCCCTCACAGGAAACCACAAGATCAAACAGGCGGCCCGGCTCCTCAACGGTTTCACCGCCTGTCGCGCGAACGCAGTCGCCGCGCACCTTCTCAATCTCGTGCGCCGGCTGCTGACAGAGCTTACCATCGCGTATGCTCAGCTCTCGCGGCACCGTCAACGCGCACTGCCACCCGCGTGCCACCGTCGGGTTTTCTGCCGTCGCATCGGGGCAACCAGACCACCCGATCATCAAACGCCGACCCGCAGCATCCTCAAAGGACTGCGGTGCGTAGAAATCAAAGCCGGCATCGACCATCGGGGGCATGCCCTGCCCGGTGATCTTAAAGCTCGGCGCCTCCCAATCGGCCTCGATGGAGAACCACACGCACTGGTGCGGATTGCGGTAACACCAACCATCGGCGGGCACACCCTGCGGACAGCAAACGAGAATAAGCTCGCCATCAAGCTCAAATAGATCAGGGCACTCCCACATAAAGCCAAACTTCTCGCCCGGCTCAATGCGCGTCGCATAGCTCCAGTCCTCTAGATCGTGCGAGGCATAGACAAGCACGCAGCCACGATTGTCTTTCGTACGAGCGCCGAGAACCATGTAGTAGATACCGTCGTGTTCAAGGATTTTGGGGTCGCGCACGTGCGTACCGATATCGTCGGGGTAATCGACCGGCCCAACAGCCATGCGCTTCTCGCCCAATTCGTCGGGATTCTCGGCAACCATATGAATTTGGTTTTGCTCACGGCCCGTCAACACGTAGTCGTAATCATCGCGGTCAAAATGCTTGACGTTGCCGGTATAGAAGTAGTGAATCTTACCATCACGTACAAAGGCAGAACCAGAATACGCTCCACTCGAATCCAAATCGGAATCGGGAAACAGCACGGGACCGTGATTCTCGTAGGTCACAAAATCCTTTGTCGTCAGATGGTTCCAAAGCACTGGACCGCCATGCGCAGCATCGAACGGATCGTATTGATGATAGATGTGATACGTATCACCAATCTGAACCAAACCGTTGGGGTCGTTGAGCCAGCCAAGCTCAGGCTCCACATGGAACAGGAGCCTATCGGGGTCGGACGCGATGCGAGCCGCCGTCTCGTCCTGTCCAGCTCGCCACTGCTCATAGTCCGCGCGTGTCACCTTATTTTTTTGATTAAACATCGCCGTTGACTTTCTCGTCTATGGGGAAGGACGCTCGACTCACACGAGTCGAACGCCCTTCCCCAAATGGACTTATCCTCAGATTACGCTGAACGGCTCAACTAGAAGCTGACATCAAAGCCAGCACCAGCGCCCTCTTCATCAGTGGTCGGCACGCCCTTTGCCTTGTTGTAGGCAAAGATCAAGACGATCGGCACGATAAAGGCGATGAGATTGCCAGCCACATACCACACGAGCGTCTCGGGCGTGACGATGAGCAGGCCAAGCACGCCGGTCAGACCCTGACCGATGGCGCGCACCTCAAAGAGCTTCACGAAGGCACCGCCGCAGCCTGCACCGATGCAAGCGCAGATGAACGGGATGATCGAGTAGCGCATGTTTGCAGCAAAGATTGCGGGCTCGGAGATACCGACCAGCGTCGGGATAAAGGACGACATGCAGATGTTGCGCTCTTTGGAATGCTTCTTGTGAATGAGGTACATGCCGATGGCGCCGCCGCCCTGGGCGATGATGGAAACCGACCAGATGGCCTGGATGTAGTTGAAGCCAGTCGTGGCGACGAGGTTTGCCTCGATACCCTGGATGAACTGATGCGTACCGGTAACGACGAGCGGCTGCAGGAATGCGGCAAAGACAAAGGCACCGAAGACGCCCATCCTGTTGTACAGGATATCGATTACACCGGCGAGGACGTCGCCGATCAGGTTGCCGAGCGGGCCGAACACGGTGAACAGGGCGACGTTAGCAAGAATCAGGGTAACGGTCGGGACAAAGACGAACGAGACGACCTCGGGGATGTACTTCTGGGCAATCTTCTCGACCTTGGCCATAAACCAGGCAGTCAGGATTGCAGGGAACACGCCGCCCTGGAAAGCAACCATGGGGATGGAGAGCGGACCAAAGTTCCAGTACTCAGCACCCGACGGATCCATAACGAACGCGTTACGGTTCATAAGGCTCGGGTGAACCATGACGATACCGACGAGGATACCCAGGATCGGGTTGCCGCCAAAACGCTTGACCGCGCTATACATAACCAGGACAGGCAGGTAGTCAAAGGTGGTGGCAATAATGGCAAAGAAGCTTGCGAGGTTCTTGAGGAACTCGCTGTGGTCGGCGAGGCTGCCCTCCATGCCAAAGAGGCCGTTGGCAACGATCAGCGACTTAAGGCCGATGATGATAGCAGCGCCGACGAAAGCGGGAATGATGGGGATAAAGATGTCCGAGAATACCTTGAGGACCGAGAAGAACTTGCCCTTCTTGTCCGCCTCGGCGCCCTTGACCTCGGAAGCGCTGATCTCCTTAACGCCCGTCAGAGCCATAAACTCATCGTAGACCTTGTTGACGGTACCGGTACCGAAGATGATCATGAGCTGGCCGCTGTTGTACAGCACGCCCTTGACGCCATCGATGTTCTCAAGCTCGGCCTTGTTGTACTTGCTCGTATCCTTGAGCACCAGACGCAGACGCGTAACGCAATGCGTGGCGCCCTCGATGTTCTCCAGACCGCCGACGTTATCGACGACTTGCTGAGACACTACTTTGTAGTCCATGTTCCTCTCCATTCCCTTACGAAATCATAAAACGTTTTGATGCCATTACAGAGACGCGATCGTTGCATTTGCGCACTTGAGCGTACCGTCGGTGACCGTCAGTGCCACACCCTGGCCCTGCTTATTGCAGAAGCGCGCGTTAAGCGCAACATCATCGACAAAGATGGTCGCGATATCGTCGTCAACGACCAGGCGCACATGATGAGTGCCCTCGCCCTTAAAGAACAACGGACGCTCGAGGCCCATGTTGTTGACCTGGAACCACGGATACTGGGGGGCCGCCGTAAACTCGAGCTTGCCCTCACGCAGGTTGGCGCGGAACTCATAGGCAAGACCGGACTCGGCGTCCTCGGCGAGCTTAACCGAGAAGCCGGCAGCGTCACCGGCGAGCTCGATGTCGGCGTCGAGCATATAGGTGGAACCGGCATCCGCAGCGAGCACCTGCTCGACCTTGCCCGACTCGCAGGAAAGCTCAAAGGCCTCGACTGCCTTAGCCTCGCCAAAGGCGCCAAGCATGCTGTCGGGGAGTTTGGTGCCAAGCGTTCCGTCGGCACGCTGAACGATCTCGAGGGGCATAAAGGTGCCACCCCACAGGTAAGAGCTGGGGTCGCCGCCCTCGTCACGCGTAGGAACCCAACCAAAGAGAACGCGACGCTCGCCATCAAATGCGGTACGTGCGGCATAGTACGCGCGGCCATCGAAGGAATCGTCCGCAGGAGTGATCCAGGGACCGTTGATGGAGCGAGACATGCGGTAACGGGTCTTGTTGCCATCACTGTACTCGGAGAACACCAGATACCACCAGTCGCCCATCTTAAAGAGATCAGGCATCTCGAACATGGTGTAAAGGCCCGGATTCCACCAGTCGCCCTGGAACTCCCAGGTATCCAGGTCCTTGGAGGTGAACTTGACCAGACGCCCGGTCATCAGACGCTTGTCCTCGCCCACGCGCGTGCCGAGGATGAGCATGTACTCTTCGTTCTCCTCATCCCAAAGCACAAAGGGATCGCGCCAGTTGCGGTCATCGTAACCTTCCTGGGGCGGAAGCAGCGTCTCGGCGATGTTCTTCTCCCACTTGACGGCGTCGTCACTCGTTGCGTGAAGAAGAACCTGCTTCATCAAGCGTGCGCGGACCTTATCGCGATTGCAACCAGTGTAGAGCGCATGGTACTTGTCGCCCACCTTAAACACCGTGCCGGCATAAACATACTGGTCGACTTCCTCGTCGCCGCCACGCTCAAGGCTCTCGCCAAAGTCCTTGTAGTTGACGAAATCCTTGGTCGTCGCGAGTGCCCAACCAAACGGCTCTCCGAAAGGACCGGGGTTTCGCGTGTCACGCTGGTGATAGAGATAGAACGTGCCGTCCTCGCCGTACGGCATGATGTCGCCTACCCAAATTCCCTCAGGCTGGTAATACACCTTGTGCATCCGAGACTTCCTTTCTCACGAGATACTAACTCGGTACAACTGCAAGATATGTCAATCGTTTTCATATGTCAAACGTTTTCACACCAATACGTCTTTTCGCAGTTCCAGTCGTCGGCAAACGGTTGACATATGCCGGCGAACGGTCATCAGAGGTGTTTGAGGAATTCTTTTGGCACGGGATGAACTACGCGGTTTTACCCTCAATGAGTTCAACGGGGAGCTTGATATTCGATTCGGGCTTTTCGCCGTTAATAAGAGCAATGATGGATTGCGCCGCGAGCTCTCCGATGCGATCGATATCTTGGCGTACGGTTGTTAAGTCAGGCATAAACGTCATAGTGCGGCGGGCACCATCCGCGCCCACGACCTTAATATCGCCCGGAGCGCTCAAGCCGCGCTGCTTCATCACGTTAAGACAGATAGCCGCCATCGTGTCGTCTCCCGCAAAGATGCCGTCAATATCGGGGTTCTCATCGAGGATCTTCGCAACGACCGCGCTCTTTTCGTCGTCGGGTTTAACGAACTCGACCTCACGGACAAGCGCGGGCAAACCGGCCTGCTCAACAACATCGAGGTAGGCATCGGTACGCTTATTGGCAGGCATGCGCATGCGGCTATTGCTGCGCAGGCACAAGATGCGCGAACACCCGTCATCGATAAGACGACGCGTGGCAAGTTCGCCGATGCCATAGCTGTCGCTCGCAATCTGAACAGAGGTCTCGCCAAGGTCGCAGTCGATACCAACCAGACTCAAGCCCATCTCGGCATACGCCTCGGCACCGATATTAAGCGAGTTGACGATGACGCCATCAACCATATTGCGCCGAAGCATATCGATATAAGAACGCTCAAGATCAGGTCGATTGGCGCTATTGCACAGCAACATCTTAAAACCGTTTTCGGCCAGGGTACGCTCAACGGCTTGGACCGCTTGGGCATGAAACGGGCTGCTGACATAGGGGACGATCATACCGATAAGATTCAGGCGACCGTTGAGCATGGCACGGGCGATATCGTTGGGCGTATAGTTGATGCGCTTCATCGCGGCATGGACCTTATCGCGGGTCTCTTGACTAATATAGCCGCGATTATTAAGCACGCGAGATACCGTAGTGGGCGAAACCCCCGCCACCGCCGCAACTTCCTTGATGCCAGGCTTAGCCGTATCCTTAGAACGAGCACTCTCGCGAGCCATAGCACCCTCCCCCATCAACATGTCATACGTTTACATACGAACAAAGCATACCCCAACAACAGCGGGAAGACGGTAACAGCACAAGTAAGTAAACGACTCATCCAAATAATTAGGAGAGTTCCGCCTAAAGGGTGACTCCAAAGGACCCCACATGGCCGGTTTTGGGTTATTTTCCAAAACATCCCGCAGGACGCAAAGAGGCTCCGCCGCGCAACGCGCGCAGCGGAGCCTCTTTGCATGTCCGAGGACGTTTTGGGAAATAACCCAAAACCGGCCCCAGTAATTCTACAGGAGTTGAACCCTTTAGAACTTGTCGTGGAAGGTACGCGCAATGACCTCGTCCTGCTGCTCCTTGGTGAGCGTGTGGAAGTTCACGGCATAGCCGGAAACGCGGATGGTCAGCTGCGGGTACTTCTCGGGGTGAGCCTGAGCGTCGAGCAGCGTCTCACGGTTGAAGACGTTGATGTTCAGGTGGTGGCCACCCTTCTCGGCGTAAGCGTCGAGCATGTGGACCAGGTTATCGGCCTGGGTCTCGGAAACTTCAGAAACCTTCATAATGTGTCTCCTTCGATTAATAGGCGCCGGCCGAAACCGGCGCACTAATCAGTAATCGTTATTGTTAGTATAGCACTAACAATAGTTACTCGCCCAGCTGATCAAGGTCGATATCGCCAAAGAACACCTGGTCCTCCTTGCCGAGCGCACTCGGGATGATGGAGAAGGTGTTGGAGATGCCGTCCTGAGCATCGCGGAACGGGAGCTTGGAAACCGAAGACAGCGAAGCGATGGCGCCGTGGCTATCGCGCTTGTGCATGGGGTTAGCACCCGGGGCGAACGGCTGACCAGCCTTGCGGCCGTCGGGCGTGGAGCCGGTCTTCTTACCGTACACGACGTTGGAGGTAATGGTCAGAACCGAGGTCGTGGGCACGGAGTTGCGGTAGGTGTCGTTCATGCGGATGTACTCCATGAACTGGTGCACAACGTCGTGAGCGATCTGGTCGACGCGGTCGTCGTCGTTACCGTACTTGGGGAACTCGCCCTCGGTCTCGAAGTCGACGATGATGCCATTCTCGTCGCGGACGGGGTGGACCTTGGCGTACTTGATGGCGGACAGGGAGTCAGCCACGACGGAAAGGCCAGCGATGCCCGTAGCGAACCAGCGGTGCACGTGCTTGTCGTGCAGAGCCATCTGGATGCGCTCGTAGCAGTACTTGTCGTGCATGTAGTGAATGATGTTCAGCGAGTTGACGTACACGCCAGCGAGCCACTTCATCATGTCGTTGTACTTGGCCACAACGTCGTCGTAATCGAGCGTATCGCCCTCGACGGCGCGATACTTGGGGCCGACCTGCTTCTTGGAGACCTCGTCAACACCGCCGTTGAGTGCGTACAGCAGGCACTTGGCCAGGTTGGCGCGAGCGCCGAAGAACTGCATCTCCTTGCCGATGCGCATGGAGGACACGCAGCAGGCGATGCCGTAGTCGTCGCCATGATAGACGCGCATGAGGTCGTCGTTCTCGTACTGGATCGAGGAGCTGGCGACAGAAGTCTTGGCGCAGAACTTCTTGAAGTTCTCGGGCAGACGGGTCGACCACAGAACGGTCATGTTGGGCTCGGGGCTGGTGCCCATGTTCTCGAGCGTGTGCAGGTAGCGGTAGCTCATCTTGGTAACGAGCGTACGGCCGTCGACACCCATGCCGCCGATGGACTCGGTGACCCACTGCGGGTCGCCGGTGAACAGGGCCTGGTACTCAGGGGTACGGGCAAACTTGACCATGCGAAGCTTCATGATGAAGTGATCCACGAACTCCTGGATCTGCTCCTCGGTGAAGGTACCGTTGGCAAGGTCGCGCTCAGCGTAGATGTCGATGAACGTAGAGGTACGGCCGATGGACATGGCAGCGCCGTTCTGCTCCTTGACGGCAGCAAGGTAGGCGAAGTACATCCACTGGATGGCCTCCTGCGTGTTGGTAGCAGGGTTGGAAATGTCGAAACCATAGGTCTCGGCCATCATCTTAAGCTCGCCGAGGGCGCGGATCTGCTCCTGCAGCTCCTCACGATCGCGGATGTTGTCGGCGGTCATGACCGTCGGGGTGGAAGCCTTCTGGGCCTCCTTGTCCTTGATCAGGTAGTCGACACCGTACAGGGCGACACGACGGTAGTCGCCGATGATACGGCCGCGGCCATAGCCATCGGGCAGACCGGTGATGATGTGAGCCGAGCGGCAAGCACGCATCTCGGGGGTGTAAACATCGAAGACGCCAGCGTTGTGGGTCTTACGCTCGAAGGTGTAGCGCTCGACAACGTTCTCGTCGACCTTATAGCCGTGCTGGCTGGCAGCCTGGCAAGCGATGCGGATACCGCCGTTGACGTGCAGCGCGCGCTTGAGCGGCTTGTCGGTCTGGAGACCGACGATGGTCTCCTTCTCGCGGTGGGCGTTATCGATGTAGCCAGCGGGGTGGCTCACGATACCTGTGACGATCTTGGTGTCCATATCGAGGACACCACCCTGCTCGCGCTCCTTAAGCAGCAGGTCGAGAACCTCGCCCCACAGCTCCTTGGTACGCTCGGTCGGACCGACGAGGAACGACTCGTCGCCCTCGTAGGGGGTGTAGTTCTTCTGGATGAAGTCTCGGACGTCAACTTCTCCCGTCCAGATGCCTTCCTTGAAGCCTTCCCATGCCTCCTGCATTGTGTAACCACGCTCCTAGTTACGTGTAATGCGGCGCTCTCTCACACCGCTGCTTATTGAATTCTTGAATTTTCGGCTTGCACTACCGGCTTCTTCCGTTCTTCACCACACGTTGGTGCAGGGAAAACGTTTGTCCACCTTGGAACTACAACCCAAAACCCAAGATTTCACCCGTTTGAGAAGGATAACATAGCGACCCTCTCCATCTGGGCTGTTATATGTTTCTTTTTTTATATCATAAGGGCGTTTTTTACAAACCCGCAGGAAATGCGAGCGTGAACAACTACCGTTCACCGATTTGTACGTTATTTTTCCTTGCCTTTGTACGACGTTCGCTCTAGCTGTTATGTCAGCTTTAGCAGGGTAAAGTGTCCCAGAGACCCTACAGAAACTGCAGGGCGGCCACAGGATCCCCCGTGGCCGCCCTGTGGCGTGACTAGTTTTTAGCTTTGATTGCCGCTTGGCATTAGGCGGCTGCGGCGGCCTTGTCGGTCGTTGCCTTGCTATTGCCGTTGCCCTGGCCCTCAAAATGCTTGTAGCACCAGCTGGTGACCAGCGGGGTCAAAATAGCCGTCACGATTGCGCAGGCAGCAACCTGTGCCGTAGCCGTCGCGAGCACGGCGCCGCCGTACATGGCCCCGTTGACGCTTGCCATGGCAGCAGGCGTGGCCACATTGGCTCCGGCGCAGCTCGAAATGGCCGCACCTGCGACACCCGTACCGCCCGTGAGCTTATCGACCGCGATGACGGGAATTGCAAAGATCGCCGAGCAGATCACGCCGAGCAAAATACCGGGAAGACCGCCATTAATGAGCTGGCCAAAGGTCATGGTCGAGCCCATGGCAAAGAAGACGAGCACGATGATGGCGGAAAGTGCCGGTGCCATCATCTTCTTAAAGCTGGGGAACAGGTTGCCCAGGATAATGCCGACGACGATCGGCAGGATGGCGCCCACGAGCGACCAGCCAATCGGAGCCTGACCGGCGGCGCCGAGCACGATCATCGTGACCGGAGGGCCGACAACGAGCGTGGTGATGGCGACGGCGCCACGCTCGGCCTCGTTGCCCATGGTGCCCATCAGTCCAGCGTACATAGCGTTGTTGGCACCCGTGCAAGCGGCCAGCATCACCATGGCCGAGATGCCAAACAGGTTGTCGTTGAACACATAAAGGATGAGCAGCGACACGGCAACGACCACGATTTGCTTGACGGCGATGATGATGGCACCGCGGGCAGCGGCGGCAGGAGCACTCTTAAACGAAATCGTCGTACCGACGATAAGCAAAAAAGCGCCCACGAGCGGGCCTGCACCCTGCTGGGTCATGCCAAGCGTAAAGCTGCCGAGCGTTTTGAACAGGTCGGGGAACAGCGTGTTGAGCAGGCAGCCCAACAAAAGCGGCACCAAAATATTGGCACCCGGGATGGAGGACATCTTAAAGAACGGCTCCTTTGCCGCCGGCGCCTCCACCGCAGTCGATTCACTCATATATATCTCCTTTGGATGCATGCGAATCGTAGCCGCACGCGCCTATATCAGAAAGAAGGCGACGGTCCCGAGTCGCAGGAGCCGTCGCCGAATAATCGTCGTGGGGTATTACCCGTCCAGGACGATGCCGCCGTCGCAGTCGCCGATCTCGCCGTTCACGAAGCTGGCGAGGTCGGAAGCGAAGAACAGCACCATCTGCGCAGGCTCGCTGGCCTGGGCGGCGCGGCCCAGAGGAATACCGTTGATGATGCGCTGAGAGTTCTCGTCAGAGAGAATCGAGGTCATATCGGTCAACGTAAGCGACGGGCACACGGCGTTGCAGCGGACGCCAAACTTGCCGCCTTCCTTGGCGACTGCCTTGGTTAGACCGTTAACACCGGCCTTGGAGCTCGCGTAGGCGGCTGTGCCGAGCAGGCCGCCACCGATCTTGCCCGCAACGGAACTCACGTTGACGATAGTGCCGGCATGGGCCGCCTTAAAGTGCGGGTACACGGCGTTCATCATAGTGAAGGTACCGTTGAGGTTGATGTCGATGGTGCGACGCCACTCGGTGTCATCAATCTCGTCGAACTTCTTGGTGCTGATGACGCCAGCGCAGTTGATCAGGATGTTGGTTTGCGGCAGGTCCGTAAAAATCTGCTCGACGGTCTCGCGCGCCTTGGGCGCATCGGCGACATCGAGCTGATAGAACTTGTTGCCCTCGCCAAGCTCGGCCACAGCGGCCTCGCCCTTAGCAGCGTTCCTTGCGATGAGCGCGACATGTCCGCCGCCCGCGACGATGCCCTTGGCGATCTCGAGGCCAATGCCCTGAGTGCCGCCCGTGACAATCGCGGTCTTGCCCGTGAAGTCAAATGCCATGACTCCATCCCCCTTTATATAAGGTGTCTCCTCGCGGGAAGTTGGAGCATCGCACGTGGCGATTATATGAGTCCCAGTCGTCATGGTGGTGACAACCCCTCGCCTAACCGCGGGCATGATAGTTCTTTGAAACGCTTTAGCAATTGAATGTTTTTAAGTCTTAATGAGCTCTTAATATTGCCTAGCGGCCAAGTGGATTTTTGGGACATGCCTAGAAATCCACCGAATGGGATGGTTGAGCGGGGGTATCATCTTCCACCGAAAATAGTTTCTAGTGTTAGGGGTTTTCGTTGGAAGATACCGATTTCCATGAGCTTGGGCGTCAGCTCTTTACCGAGTTTGGCAGCATGCACCAGCGCGTTTCGCGCTTTGCCGACCAGGCTCTGGGTGGCGAGATGGCCGTCATGCGCGCCCTCATGCGCGCCGGCGGCTCGCTCACGCCGAGCGAACTCGCTGATCGCGCCTGGGTCTCGAGCGCCCGCATCGCCAATATCCTGCGCGCCCTCGAGGCCAAGGGCTGGGTCGAGCGCGAGCACTCAAAGACCGACCGTCGTCGCGTACACGTCACGGTGACCGACAAAGGATTCCAGGTTATCGAAATCAAACGTCGGGAATTCGAGGACCGCACCGCGGCCTTCCTCGAGCAGCTTGGCGAAACAGATACCCAAGAGATGGTGCGCCTTCTTAGACGTGCCAACGAAATTATCGACCGCAATCAAGAAAGGAGAGATGCCGAGTGAGGATTCTCAAGCTCTTTAAAAAACATATCCTGGCACTGTTCGCAGCTATCGTACTTATCGTAATCAGCTGCAACGCCGATCTGGCGCTGCCTACCTATATGAGCGACATCGTCGACGTGGGTGTGCAGCAAGGCGGCATCGCCTCGCCTGTGCCCGACACCATTCGCGCCGAATCGCTCGACGACCTCGAACTCTTTATGAGCGCCAAGGACGCCAAAGCTGTGGAGGCCGTGTTTAGCAAGGCTGACAAAAACGGCATTCGAACGTACAAGGGCACCGAGGAAGAGCGTGCCGATGGAGGCAAGATTGCCGACATTATGAGCCTGCCCGAGACTGTCGTCCTTTCGCTCAACCAGGGCATCGACGCCAACTCCATGGGCGACATGATGGGCTCGTCCAGCGAGAAAGACAACAATGCTGCCCAGGCCATGCCCACCCCCGAGCAAATGGCAGCGATGACGCCCGAGCAGCTCGCCGAGATGCAGCAGAAGGCCGCAGCGGCGCAGAACATGCAAAAGCAGATTGATGCCGACGGCGGCAAGATCACCATGAAGAGTCTGCGTCTGGGCGTTGAAGGCGGCCTAATCGACCAGGGCAAGCTCGTCGAGGGCGCCAACCAAATGGCGGACAAAATGGGCTCCATGTCGGGCTCCATTGTGACCCAACGCGCCGTGAGCTATGTGCAGGACGAGTACAAGGCGCAGGGCATCGACCCCGCCGACGTGCAGAACGCGTACCTGAGTCGCATGGCGACCACGATGTTTGGGCTGTGCCTGGTGTCGCTCGTCGCCACCATCCTGACCGGTGCCGTGGCGTCGCGCACCGCCTGCTCCATCGCCCGCGACCTGCGCCGCGAGACCTTCAACAAGGTTATGCACTTCTCGCCAGCCGAGGTGGGCAAATTTAGCCAGGCCTCGCTCATTACCCGCTGCACCAACGACATTCAGCAAATCCAGATGGCCGCAACTCTGTTTATCCGCATGTGTCTGATGGCCCCCGTCATGGGCATCGTCGCCGTTATGCGCGTCCTGGCCAACCATACCGGCCTGGAGTGGACCATCGCCGTTGCCATCATCGCGGTCTCGGCCGTCGTCGGCGTGCTTATGGGCCTCACCATGCCCAAGTTCAAAAAGATGCAAAGCTTTGTTGACCGCGTGAACCTTACCGCCCGCGAGCTGCTCGACGGCCTTATGCCCATCCGCTCGTTCAACCGCGAGGAACATGAGCTCGAGCGCTTTGACAAGGCTTCGCTCGACCTAATGACCACGCAGCTCTACACCAACCGCGCCATGAGCTTTATGATGCCGCTCATGATGCTCGTCATGAACTGCATCACCGTGCTTATCGTCTGGTTTGGCGCGCAGGGCGTGTCCGACGGCGTGATGCAGGTCGGCAACATGATGGCGTTTATCTCCTACACCATGCAGATCGTCATGGCGTTTATGATCCTCACCATGGTTTCGGTCATCCTGCCCCGTGCCGAGGTCGCAGCCGAGCGCGTAGATGAGGTCATCACCTGCCCCACGAGCATCAACGACCCTGCCTCGCCCAAACTGCCCGCGGCCAGCTCGCCGCGCGGTGAGCTCACCTTCCGCGACGTGAGCTTCCAGTACCCCGATGCCCGCGCCGACGTCATTAGCGGTGTGAACTTCACCACGCATGCCGGTCAGATGCTCGGCATCATTGGCTCCACGGGCTCGGGCAAGTCCACGCTCGTACAGCTGATTCCGCGCCTGTACGACGTCACGGGCGGCAGCATTTCGCTCGACGGCATCGACGTGCGCGACATGACCCTTTCCGAGCTGCGCCGCCGCATTGGTTACATCCCGCAGCAGGGGCGTCTGTTCTCGGGCACCGTCGAGAGCAACCTCAAGTTTGCGGGCGACATGGTGAGCGATGATGACATGCGCCAGGCCGCGCGCATCGCACAGGCCGAGGACTTTATCGCCGAGCGTGAGGGCGGTTACGACTCCCCCATCAGCCAGGGCGGCTCCAATGTTTCGGGTGGTCAGCGCCAGCGTCTGGCCATCGCCCGCGCATTGGCCAAAAAGCCCGAGGTCGTGGTGTTCGATGACTCGTTTAGTGCCCTCGACTACAAGACCGACGCGCGCCTGCGCGAGGAGCTGGCCAAAAACGTTACCGACGCCGCACTCGTGGTCGTGGCCCAGCGCATCGCGACCATCATGCACGCCGACCAGATCATCGTGCTCGAGGACGGCCACGTAGTGGGCACCGGCACGCACGAGGAGCTGCTGCGCAGCTGCCCGGCGTACCTGGAGATCGCACAGTCGCAGCTTTCCGCCGAGGAGCTGGGGCTTACCCAAGAAGAAATTGCAGCCGTCATGGAAGGAGGCGAGCGCTAATGGCAGACGAGACCAAGACTCAGATTCCCAAGCCCACCCGCCAGCGTGGTCCCATGGGCCGCATGGGTGGCATGCGTCGTGGCGAAAAGGCCAAGGACTTTAAGGGCACCATGAGGCAGCTGCTCGGCTATATCGGCCAGCACAAGATTGCCGTGTTTGCCGCCGTCGCCTTTGCCGTGTGCTCGGTCATCTTTAACATTGTGGGACCCAAGGTGCTCGGCCAGGTTACGACCAAGCTGTTCGAAGGCCTGGTCGCCAAGGTCAACGGCACCGGCGACGTTGACTTTGACTGGATCGCCAAGACGCTCGGCTTTTTGCTCTGCCTGTATCTGGCGAGCTCTGTCTGCAGCCTGGTCCAGGGCTGGCTCATGACCGGCGTCACGCAAAAGATCTGCTACCGCATGCGCAAGGAAATCGCCGCCAAGATTGCCGTCGTGCCGATGAGTTACTTCAACGGCCACAGCAAGGGAGACGTACTCAGCCGCATCACCAACGACGTCGATACGCTGGGTCAGTCGCTCAACCAGAGCGTGACGCAGCTCATCACGTCGGTGACGCAGATTATCGGCGTGCTCGTCATGATGCTTTCGATCAGCCTGCCGCTTACCGGCGTCACCGTGCTCACGCTGCCGGCCGCCGCGATTATCTTGACCGTAATGATTCACTTCTCGCAGCCGTACTTCCGCGAGCAGCAGCAGGTTCTGGGCGCCGTCAACGGCATTATCGAGGAGGACTTTGCCGGCCAGAACGTCATTCAGGTGTTCGACCGCGCCGAGGCCTCGATCGAAGAGTTCGACCGTCAAAACGACCGCCTCTTTATTAGTGGCTGGCGCTCGCAGTTCCTGTCGGGCCTGATGATGCCGCTTATGAGCCTGGTGGGTAACATGGGCTACGTGGGCGTTGTCGTGGTGGGCGCACAGCTCGCACTGACCGGCAACGCCACGCCCGGCGACATCCAGAGCTTTATCCAGTACGTTCGCAACTTTACGCAGCCCGTGCAGCAACTGGGCAACGTGAGCAACACGATGCAGTCGATGGCAGCCGCCACCGAGCGCGTCTTTGAGTTCCTGGCCGCGCCCGAGGAGGAGCAGAAGGCCGACGCGCAGATTCCCGAAAAGCGCCCCGGCCATGTGGAGTTTGATCACGTCAAGTTTGGCTATACGCCCGACAAGACCATCATCCACGATTTTAGCTGCGAGGCGCAGCCCGGCCAGACCATCGCCATCGTCGGCCCCACCGGCGCCGGCAAGACCACGCTCATCAAGCTGCTGCAGCGCTTCTACGATGTGGACGGCGGTTCGCTGCGTGTCGAGGGCGTCGACGTGCGCGACTGGGACCGCGCGGCGCTGCGCGGCGAGTTTGCCATGGTGCTGCAGGATACCTGGCTGTTTAACGGCACCATCCGCGAGAACATCCGCTACGGACGCCCCGATGCGAGCGATGCCGAGGTCGAGGCCGCCGCGCGCGCCGCACGTTGCGACCACTTTATCCATACGCTTGCCGGCGGTTATGACTTTATGATTAACGAGGAGGGCACTAACCTGTCGCAGGGTCAGCGCCAGCTCGTGACCATCGCCCGTGCCATTTTGGCCGACCGCCCGGCGCTGATTCTGGACGAGGCGACTTCCAACGTCGACACCCGCACCGAGGAGCTTATTCAGCGCGCCATGGATGCGCTGATGCAGGGCCGTACCAGCTTTGTCATCGCGCACCGCCTGTCCACGATCCGCAACGCCGACGTGATCTTGGTAATTCGCGACGGCGACATCGTCGAGAAGGGCACGCACGACGAGTTACTCGCCCAAGGCGGCTTCTACGCCGACCTGTACAACTCGCAGTTCGACGAGGCGGCGTAACAACCGGCGGCAAACAACCGCAATGCCCAGAAAACGGGGGCGCAGGACAACCTGCGCCCCCGTTTTTGCTCTGCGACCCTCAAACCGCCTCCCCTGGGACCTGATTGACAGCCCCTTCGAGGCCCCGTGGGCAAAAAATGGCAAATATGAGTACTGTTACCCTTTTAGTAACAGCCAAAACAGCCCCAAATACCGTTTTCACGGCTTACACGCGTCCCTAAAATGATCAAACAGCCCTATAGCGAACTTATATGTGTTTGCGTTAATGAGCATATTTTGCTGTTATGTCTATTATTTTGCGAAGGCAATATGCTACTAAGCTAGCAACCGTACTCATATTTGGCATTTTTTGCCCACAGGGTATTTCCTGGGGAACCGACAACAGCCTTAGGGTCCCGCGCGGCGCCGCTCCCTCCCAGCATCCGCCGACGTTTACCCAGATAAAACCTGCCAAAATAAACCTGTCCCTTTTTGGTAGGTTTCGGGGTGACAAGGGCTTGCACTTTAGCGTGCGACAGCGGATAATGCCGAGCATTCGACAATACGCTTATTGCTCTTTCTATAGATTGAGGAGACCCCTATGGCCATGGAATTCAAACGCAGGCTGCCGATCCCCATGGAGATCCGCGAGGAAATGCCACTTTCTGCCGAGCTTACCGCCAAAAAGCAGGCATTTGACGCCGAGGTCGCCAAAGTCTTTACCGGCGAGGACGCACGTAAGGTGCTCATCATCGGCCCGTGCTCTGCCGACCGCGAGGATTCGGTGCTCGAGTATATGAACCGACTGGCCAAGACCGCCGAAGAGGTCAAGGACAAGCTCATCATCATTCCGCGCGTCTACACCAATAAGCCGCGCACCAAGGGCACCGGTTACAAGGGTCTTCTGCACAACCCCAACCCCGAGGCTCCCGACGACCTGCTCGAGGGCGTCAAGGCCATCCGCCATATGCACCTGCGCGTTATTGAGGAAACGGGCTTCTTCACCGCCGACGAGATGCTCTATCCGTCCAACTACCAATACCTCGTTGACCTGCTGAGCTATGTTGCCGTGGGCGCACGCTCGGTCGAGAACCAGGAGCATCGCCTGGTGTCGAGCGGCATTTCGGTGCCCGTCGGCATGAAGAATCCCACTGCCGGCTCTACCACCGTTATGCTCAACTCCATTTTCGCCGCGCAGGCGCACCAGAGCTTCATCTTTCGCAACTGGGAGGTCGAGTGCGACGGCAACCCGCTCGCACACGCCGTTATGCGTGGCTACATCGGTCTCGATGGGCGCACCTACCCCAACTACCACTACGAACACCTGGAACGCCTGGCCGAACGCTATACCGAGCATGCCGGCTATGCCAATCCGGCAGCGGTCATCGACTGCAACCACGACAACTCGGGCAAGCGTCCGCTGGAGCAGTATCGCATTTGCAAGGAGGTGCTCGACAGCTGCCGCCGCAACGAGTCCATCTCCAAGCTGGTCAAGGGCTTTATGATCGAGTCCTACCTGGAGGACGGCAACCAGCCGGTCGACGGCGGTGTCTTTGGCAAGTCGATCACCGACCCGTGCCTGGGCTGGGAAAAGACCGACTACCTCATCCACGAGATCGCGGAACGGGTGTAGGTTACGGCGTTTTACCAAACGCCGTAACGGCTCGACGCTGCGCGGGCCGCATTTGGACAATCTGACGTTCAACTTCAAGGGCGCGACCAGAAGGTCGGCGCCCTTTCGTTTCACGTCACCTTGTCTCAAATGCGACCCGCTCGCTGTCCGTCCTCTACCTGCGGCGTTGTCTTGCTCCGGATGCGGCAGTTAGGGACGTTCCTTTTCTGCCGGCAGTCTGGGACATTCCTTGGTGTTGCCGTTGGGGACGTTCTTGCTTGACTAGTCAAACAAGAACGTCCCCAACGGCCAGTCGTTTAAGAACGTCCCCAACGACTACCGGGGGAGTTGCCTTCCCTCGTGGCGGTCTTCTAGCAGAAAAACCAAGTGAGTAGGCTTTTTTCAGGAAGCCAAGCACGCCCCAAAACATCACTGCCCTGACCTGCGGTTTTATTGAGCATTTGTCCCGATGTGCTCGGCAGGTTCAAAAAAGTCTACTCACTTGTATCTGAGACGCACCAGGTTGGCAAAAACCGCCGCGAAAGGGCCCCTGGTCCCTTCGCGGCGGTCATACGCCTCTGATTTTGCGACGATTTTGCCCGCTTGTTACTCGCTGTAGCGGGTGGCGATGGCGGCTCGCACCATGCCGGTACTCATGAGGTAGGTCACCAGGAAGTAGCCACCGTATGCTGCCAGGAAGATTGCACAGGTGAGGCCAACGGTGCCGCCGATGCTCATATTTCCGAAAATACTCACCAGCTCGATGATCACCTTAAGTGCCACAAAGGAGTGCGCCAGGCCCACTGCCAGCGGGAACAGGAAGAATACCGCCTGCTGTGCCATCACCGAATGGCGAATCTGGCGGTCGTCGCAGCCAATCTGTGCCAGCACACGATAGCTGCGGCTACCGTCGGCCACGTTGGAGAGTTGCTGAATCGACAGAATCGCCACGCATGCAACGACCAATACAAAGCCGATGTAGATGGCTAGGTAGCTAATAAGACCGTTCATTTGCGCTGCTTGCGCGTACATCTCGGAGCGTGTGATGAAGGTTCCCCACGACCCCGGCTCCTTGCCGTCAACGAGCAGATTGTCGAGCACAGTGTATTTAATACTCTCGTCTGCCTCGGTCGTATCCATCCCCTGTTTGTAGTTAACGAGCAGACTACTGGAATACGGCTGCAGATTAAGTTGGGACAACAGCTCGTCGGCAACGACGACGGTACCCGGATTACTGCCCATCGCCGAGTTGGCGATGGCCGCCGTATCTTCGTCCGACTTATCGGCTGCGGGCTTGAGCTCATGCCCGCCCAAGGTGAGGGTATGGCCGCCAGCCATATACTTGGTGTACATGTCGACCAGCTCGCCGCCCATATCACACGTGAGCAGATACTGGTCGTGACCGATATGCACCGGCTCCTCGCCCATCATCTGACGCAGTTTGTTGTACTGGCTCGCCGGCGTCACAAACAGACCCATCGCATCGGCATTGCTACCCCCGAACGCCTTGGGAAGCTTTTCGCCCATGATCTTGCACATCTCACTTGGGGTCACCGAAGGATCCGAACCGCCAAACGGGTAACTCAGATACGAATCGATCTGCACATGCTCACCGGCAACATCGGCGATATTGACCTTCTTGCCGGTCTCGTCGTTGTTGTCCGCCGACTTGCCCTTAATACCGTCTGCAACGTTATCGTGATCGATACGATCGCCGTGCCATGCGGAGTACAAATCGACCGTACTATCGGCCAGCACCATTCGATCGGCCTCAGACGGATTGACGTACTCTTTGTAGTAGTCGAGCGTATCGGGCGTGTAATAGACATACGTCTGAGACACGTCAACAGGGTTATAGCGCTCCAGGTTTTCGTTCATCACGTTGGCAATCGACATACCGCACGTCACCGAGGTGATGGCCAAAAACAGGAGCATCGCGATGACGCCCATCGAAAAGCACACCGTGTTGACCTTGGCCGCAAGCTGGCGCACGGTAAACATGTTGAGGCCGCGCCAATACACGCCGCGCAGGCTCTGCAGCAGCTTGATGAGCATGCCCGAGAGTCCCCAGAACAGGGCAAAGGTGCCCACGGTAACCATAGCGGTCGTAATACCAAACTGGTTCATGGCCTCTTGCAGCTTGCTGTCCGTCGCGGTTAGCGGGAACCCATCACGTAGCAGACGGTAATAGGCCACGCCCACAAGCACCACGCCCACGGCAAAAATGGCAATCGCGATCCAGGGGTTGCGTGTCTTGATGCTCTCGTTGCGGCGCTCGGCACCCATAAGCTCGATGAGTTTGGTACGACGCACGGCGCGAAGGTTCAGCAGTAGCGTGAGCACAAACATTACGAGCATGCAAGCAAGGGTCAGGTTGAACGCATGCACCGAGAAAAAGAAGTGGAAATTGGCGATCTGTGTCTTAAAGAGCGAGGCCGTAAAGAACGTCATGAGCTGGGAGAGTCCCACACCCAGCACAATGCCGGCGACAAAGGCCACGACCGATACTATCACGGTCTCGAGCGCCATGATCGTGGCGACGCGCCCGCGCCCCATGCCGAGCACCTGGTACAGGCCAAACTCCTTCTTGCGGCGTTTCATGATGAAGTTATTGGCATACACCATCAAAAAGGCCATGACACCGGCCAAAAAATACGTCAGGTTGCCGAGCATGCTGCCCATAACCTGCGCCAAGCCCTTTTCATCGATGCCGGCGATGTCGACCTGCATCGAGATGGTGTTAAAGGCATAGAAGACCGTGACGCCCAGGGTGAGCGTCAAAAGGTAGACGAGGTAGTCGCGGCCGGCGCGGCGGACGTTGCCCCAAGCGAGTTTACAGAGCATCGGAGCCCTCACCGCCCATCATGGCAACGACCTCCATAATGCGGTCGAAGAACTCTCGGCGGTCGATGTCGCCGCGGCGCAGCTCGGTGAAGATCTTGCCGTCGCGAATAAACAGCACACGGCTCGTGTAGCTGGCGGCAAAGCTGTCGTGCGTGACCATGAGCACGGTGGCGCGTAGGCGGCGGTTAAGGGCCTCCAGGCTCTCGAGCAGCAGACGAGCGCTTTTAGAATCGAGGGCGCCGGTGGGCTCGTCGGCCATGATCATGGTGGGGTCGGTGACGAGCGCGCGAGCCGCGGCAACGCGCTGCTGCTGACCGCCGGACATCTGGTAGGGATACTTGTCGAGCACCTGGCTGATGGACAGGCGCGCTGCCACATCCTGCACGCGAGTCGAGATCTCTGCCGAGTTTGTGCGGGCGATGGTGAGCGGCAGGACGATGTTCTCGCGTGCCGTGAGCGTATCGAGCAGGTTGGAGTCCTGGAAGATAAAGCCGAGCTCCTCGCGGCGGAACTGCGAAAGCTTAGCCTGCTTCATGCGCGTCACGTCCTGCCCATTGATGCGGATCGTGCCACTTGTGGCGCTATCGATGGTCGAGACGCAGTTGAGCAACGTCGACTTACCCGAGCCCGAAGCGCCCATGATGCCAACAAATTCGCCGCGGTTGACGGTAAAGCTGACGTCGTTGAGCGCGCGGGTCACGTTGCCCAGCGCTCCATATACTTTTTCGAGATGCGCGACCTCCAGTACCGGGGTCGCCATGTGCGTGGTTTGCATACCGAGTCCTTTCTTGCGATTAGTCTACGGCATCTATAGTCGCAAGAAGACGAGTCGGCTACCATCGATATGGCTTACGCTTGCCTTACCGTTGTGTAAGGTACGGGTAGCTACCCTGTCACGTGTTGATGTTGAGAGAGGACTCCTGTTGAAGACTGTTCATGTTGCCGCTGGGATCATTCGCAAGGATGGATCTGACGAGCTGCTTGCCGTGCAGCGCGGCTACGGCGACATGCAGGGACTTTGGGAGTTCCCCGGCAGCAAGCTCATGCGCGGCGAGACGCCCGAAGACGCCGTGCGCCGCGAGCTCATGGAAGAGCTGCAGGTAAAAGTCACCAACCTGCGCGATTTCTACACCGTTGAGTACGACTACCCCGATTTTCATCTCTCCATGGAGTGCTACTACTGCTCGCTCGCCGATGAATCCGATGAACCCCAGAAGCATGACCGCCAGCTCGATATCCGCTGGATTCCGCGCACCTCGCTTGCCACCGTTGAGTGGATGCCCGCCGACAAAGGGCTCATTGATGCCCTGATTGAGTTGAAGGAAGATCGGCTTGAGGCTAACGGCGCCAACGACACCGAGTCCACCACAGCCGACGAGCCCGTTACCAAGCCCAAGCGCAAAGCCAAGCGCCGCAGCAAAAAGCGCCCCAAGCCCGGCCTGCTGGACGGCATCGACACCTCGGACCTTTCCGCTGACGAGCGTGAGCTCGTGCGCCGTCGCGCCGCCATCAAAAAGTCCATGAAGGGCAACAAGCGTGCGAACACCAAGCCCGAGCTGCTCGTTCGCCAGCGCCTGCGCGCCGCAGGCCTTACGGGATACCGTCTGGAATGGAAGGTGCCCGGAAAACCCGACATCGCCTTCCCCGGGCGCAAGATCGCCATCTTCGTCAACGGCTGCTTTTGGCACCGCTGCCCCAAGTGCAACCCTAGCCAGCCCAAGCGCAACGTTGAGTTTTGGGAGGCAAAGTTCCGTCGCAACGTCGAGCGCGACCACGCTGCCGTGGCAGCACTCACTCAAATGGGCTGGACGCCCATAACCATCTGGGAATGCGAGCTCAAAAAAGACCACATCGACGCCACGATGGAAAAGGTCATCGAACAAGTACGCGCCGCCGCACCGCAGCGCTAGGAACGAGCCGTCCACACGCCCCACACAGGCAAGCCACATCCGTGCCACAAACCTTAGAAAGCCCTTAAGCCCAAAACCTTTCAAGAGTGTTACTCGATAGCTTTTACCTGCGGTTTCATCGCAACGTCAAACCTCATTAAGCCTTTCTTTAGCACTTCTTTGCAGCAGCCGCGGCATAATACTGCCAACGCACGGGACCTAGCAGCATACCCCGTGCGCAACCTTTTGGTGGACATCGAGGAGGCCGCATAAGCATGCATTCTTCCAATGACGCAGCACAGCAGCCATCCCTAAAACATGCAGACCTTTTCTCCTTCCCCCCGACACAGAGAAACGGCCTCCTCGACTCCCCCACCACAAAAGCCAAACGCTCAACCGACCAGAGCCACAACTTGCGAGCATCGTTCGATAAGCTCCAAGCATCCCTAGACAAAACCTTCCCCAACCAAGCCCGGGCATACTAACCCCTCATCAACAAAGAAGCCCTGACGCCCCACCCATTTCCGGCCCAACGCCACAAGGGCGACGACCTCGAGTAGGTCAACCTGGGAGGGACGAGGGCTTAGTTCCCCAATCTTTCCGCAGGGGGCAAAAAGCCTCGCCGCACGAAGTGCGCAGCGAGGCTTTTTGCATGCCCGAGGACGATTGGGGAACTAAACCCTCGTCCCTCCCCGGGATATGTAGCGAGTCGGAGTACCCTTGCTGTTACTCTGCTTTGCCCACAGAGTTGAGGTTGGTCATGCGGATCTTAACCAGCTCGGTGATCTCACGCATGCCCTCCTTGGCCGGCTTCTTGGGGTCGAAGCAGGCGGGGTTCTCGGCCATGTAGGCCATGAAGCCCTTGGTGTAGGCCTGACGCAGCTCAGTGGCGTAGTTGACCTTGCAGATGCCGTTCTTCACAGCCTCGGCAACCTGCTCATCGGGCACACCGGAGGTGCCGTGCAGAACCAGCGGCACGTCGACGGCGTCGCGGATGGCCTTGACCACGGACTGCTCGATGTGCGGATCGCTCGTGTACACACCGTGGCTGGTGCCAACGCCAATAGCGAGAGAGGTGCAGCCAGTGCGCTCGACGAACTCCTTGGCCTCGGCCGGATCGGTGTAGGGGCTCTCGCCCTCAACCGCGGGACCGTCGTCCTCCTTGCCGCCAACCTTACCGAGCTCAGCCTCGACGGGCACGCCCATGGCGCGGCCAGCGTCGGCGACGGACTTGGTCAGGGCGATGTTGTCCTCGAAGGACTCGTGCGAACCGTCGATCATGACAGAGGTGTAGCCGGTGCGGAAAGCCTGCATGCAGCGGTCATAGCCATCGCCGTGATCGAGGTGCAGAGCGACGGGCACGGAAGCGCGCTCGGCGGCAGCCTTGACCATGCCGTAGAAGTAATCCAGACCAGCGGTCTTGATGGTGCCCGGGGTGGTCTGCATGATGACGGGGGACTTGGTCTCCTCGGCAGCGGCCAGAACGGCCATAACAAACTCGAGGTTCTCGACGTTGAACGCGCCGACGGCGTAGTGGCCGGCCTGAGCGTCCTTGAGCATCTTTTCGGTGGTAACAAGTGCCATGAGCGTTTGCTCCTCTCCCTCGCCCGCATCTGGACATCGGGCGTAGTCGTTCACAAGGCGTTTTACCTTGCGTTTTACTGCGTTCATTGTATGAAATTCAGCGGCTTTGCACGTGCGAGATATTGAGCCCATGCAGGTCAATACCGTCGTTTTTGAAAAGTAAACGGAAGGAATTTGAGCCGAGTTGACATGTTCGATATTGAATTTTGAGCGTTCAGCGTCTTTCTTTTATAGAAAAGATAAGTAATCGAAAGGTGTTTTCTTACTCAAAAAGAAAATGAACGAAAATGAAGTCAACACAATTCCTGCAAATTTAGTCGAGAATGGAGCCACCATGGCCCATGCAACAACCCGTGCTTTTGCCGACGAACGCCGTACCGCCATTATGGAAATGCTCGATCATAACGCCTCGGTGCAGGTAGCAGAAATCGCCCAGACCTTTGGCGTGTCCTCCGTCACCGCCCGCGCCGACCTGGACGCGCTCGCCGAAGCAGGCAAGCTGCACCGCACGCACGGCGGTGCCGTCTCGCTCCACAAACGCCTGACCGTCTCCACGCAGGATCGCCGCATCAATGTCAACGTCGCTGCCAAGCAGGCCATCGCGCAAAGCGCCATCGAGCTTGTTAATGACGGCGACACGCTGCTCGTCGACTCGGGCACCACGGCGCTCGAGTTCGTCCGGCTCCTCGATCAGCGCGACGGTATCACCGTCATCACGGCAGACATTACCATTGCCGATTACATCGACGAGAGCATGCCCTCGGTCGATGTCGTCATGCTGGGCGGGGCGCTGCGCAAAGGCCATCGTTATTTGTACGGACCGCTCACCATGCAGGCGCTCCAAATGGTCCATGCCGATCTGGCCGTCATGTGCCCCGGCGCCTTTGTCTCCAGCTGCGGCTTTACGACCGACTTTCCCCAGATGGCCGAGACTAAAACGGCTATGATCGCCGCGGCCCATCAAAGCGTCGCCCTCATGGACGCCAGTAAGGTCAACGGACGCGGCATGTACCGCTTTGCCGAGCTTGCCGACGTCGACACCATCGTGATGGACCGTGATCCCGATCATGCCGTCGCCACCTCAATCGCCGAAGCCACTGACAGCGCACGTCCAGCCCTCATCATCGCCGGCGCTTAAACAAAAACCACCACAAAGGTGCCTGTCCCCTTTGTGGTGGTTTTGATGGTTGAGCGTCAAAAGTGAACGTGTCGCTACTTGGAGAGCTCGTCGGCGAGGGCCTCGATCTGGGCGCGCGAGGCGTCGTTGAGCGAGCCCAGCACAGTCACCTTGTTCTGCGTCAGGGTGATGTCCTTCATGCCCTCGAGCTCCTTGGTCATAACCTTGGCAGCTGCGGGCGCCCAGGAGCCGGCCTCGACGAGTGCCACCGTACGATTCTGATAGGCATGCTCGGCAAGCGTGTGAATAAAGGTGCTCATGAACGGGAAGATCTCGCCCTGATAGGTGATGGAGGCGAGCACCAGGCGGTCATAGCGGAACGCGTCCTCAACGGCCTCGGCCATATCGTCACGAGCCAAGTCAAAGACGGAGACCTTCTGGCCGCGGGCCTCGAGCGCAGATGCGAGCTCCTCAACGGCGGCCTTCAGGTGGCCGTAGACGCTCGCGTAGGCGATCGTGATGCCCTCGTCCTCGGGCTGATAGCTCGACCAGGTGTTATAGGTGTCGAGGTAGTAGCCCAGGTTCTCGGTCAGCACGGGGCCGTGGAGCGGGCAGATGATCTGGATGTCCAGGTCGGCGGCCTTCTTGAGAACGGCCTGCACGAACTTGCCGAACTTACCGACGATGCCAAAGTAGTAGCGGCGAGCCTCGCAAGCCCACCCCTCGGGATCCTCGATGTCGTTGGCGCCAAACTTGCCAAAGCCGTCGGCACTAAAGAGCACCTTGTCGGTGGACTCGTAGGAGAAGATCACCTCGGGCCAGTGAACGTTGGGGGCGCCGACAAACGTTAGGCTGTGACCGCCCAGATCGAGCACGTCGCCCTCTTTGACGACCATCTTGCGCTCGGGGTAGTCGGTGCCAAAGTAGTTGACCATCATGCGAAAGGCGCCCATGCTGGCCACAATCTGTGCCTGGGGATAGCGCTCCATAAAGGCGGCGATACCGGCGGAGTGATCGGGCTCCATGTGATGGACGATCAGGTAGTCAGGCGTACGGCCATCGAGCACGGCCTCGAGGTTGCCGAGCCACTCGTCAACAAAACCGCCGTCGACTGAATCGGCGACAGCGATCTTTTCGCCCAAGATAACGTAGCTGTTGTATGCCATACCGTTCTCGGACACATCGTACTGGCCCTCGAACAGGTCAATGTCGTGATCGTTGACGCCAATGTAGCGGATATCCTTGGTGATCTCCATCAGGCAAAGCCTCCTAGATAGACAAAAGAACCCGTCTATCATAACACTCGCCTTTAGAGCCACAGCCATCTGCCGGCATCCTTACCGATTGTTATTGAAATGCGATAAAGCGCCGTTTACCTGCACAAACTATGCGCGCGGTATCGCCGTGCTATGTCGAATGATGAGCTGGCCGGGAATACGAATGGCAACGGTTTTGCCCGCCGTACCCGCCTCGGGAACTGCATGCTCGAATACCTCGCGTCCGCGCTGATGTAGATCGAATCGCACGGTCGTGAGCTCGTTGTGCGCCACAAAATCATCGAGCGAATCGTCGACGCCCACCACGCTCACGTCCTCGGGCACGCGCAGGCCGCTATCACGCAGTGCGGCAATCACGCCATTTGCCATCTGATCGTTTGCCGCATAGATCGCCGTCATGGTGTGATCGTGCTCGGCCAGGTACCTGCCGGCCTCGTAGCCGCTGTTGGCAGACCAGTCGCCCTCGAGCGGCTCTGCCGGCTCGATGTGTTTACGCTCGAGCGCATCCTGCCAACCGGCGCGACGAAATTGCTCGTCGACCGAGAATGACGGGCCACCAATATAGCGAATTTGCTCGTGCCCCAGCTCAAACAGATGATCCATGAGCAGCAGCGAGCAGCCGTAATGGTCGGAATCGACTGTGGTCACCCGCGGATGCGCATACATGGTAACGATGACCGTGCCAATGCCCGGCAGTGGATCAAACGTCTCAAAATCGGGCGCCATGCGACTCATGCCGATAATGATGCCGTCCACGGGCAGCGCGGCCATACGGCGCGTGGCCTCGGCAAGCGAAAACTCCTCGGTCTTGGACATCTCGACCAGCGTGATAGCGCAATTATGCTCGCGAGCAGCGCTGGCGATGCCGTCGATCATTGAGAGGTTGCCAAACTTGGTGACATCGTTGACGCACAGGCCGACCGAATGGTAACGGCCGTCGCGCAGCGAGCGACCGGCATAACTCGGGCGAAAGCCGAGCTCTTGCATAGCGGCCTGTACGCGCTGGCGCGTCTGCTCGTTAACGTTGGGCAAGCCGTTGGCGACGCGCGAAACCGTCTGCTGCGAAACGCCAGCAGCACGGGCGACGTCGGCCATGGAGACCGGACGCGAACTGGTATCGTTGGACGGGCGCCTTGCCACAGGATCACCTTCACCCTTGCGAAATCTGAATAGCGTGAATGTCGGCCCGAGCGGAAACACGCCCCGCACCGAGGCCCGCTATCGTGGGACGCATGTTAACGTACTCTACTTTTTCTATCAGCGGTTCTTTTGCTCCATATGTCCATACAGCCACACCGTTCACGGCCGAAAATCTACCGATTACCAGATTCTCAAAAAAGGAGATACGTTGTGTTATGAGTACGTTAACATACCCTTTAACGTGCGGTGCCGCGACCGTCTGGTTTGTGGTGCTCAAAATTGTTAACGTACTCATAACGGCGCAAAACTTACCCGTACGCGCCAAGGAAAGGACTCCGATGACCACCCCCGACGAAAAGACACTCGCCACGCTCACCAAGCTGTTTGAGGAGGAGTTTGGGCCCATCGGCGATCGCCAGGTGCTCTATGTGCACGCGCCCGGCCGCTCCGAGATCAGTGGCAACCACACCGACCACGAGGGCGGCCACGTCATCGCCGGCTCACTCGATGTCGCTGTCGACGGCATCGCCGTGGCAACCGACTCCAACAAGGTCCGCGTCACCGACGAGGGCTATCCCACGTTTGAGATCACGCTCGACACGCTGGGTATTCAAGAGTCCGAGAAGGGCACGTCTGCGAGCCTCGTCCGCGGCATGGCCCACGAAATCGCTGCTCTGGGCGTTGAGCCCCTGGGCTTCGACTTCGCCTTCACCTGCTCTGTCCCCTCGGGCGGCGGCCTTTCGAGCTCTGCTGCTGTCGAGGCGGCATACGGTCGCGCCATGGAGACGCTCTGGGGCGCACCCGCCATCGAGCCCGTCGCGCTCGCCCAGATGAGCCAGCGCACCGAGAACAACTACTATGGCAAGCCCTGCGGTCTGATGGACCAGGCCGCTGTGTGCCTGGGCGGCCTTGCCTACATGGACTTTGAGGACCAGGCTCAGCCTAAAACCCAGAAGCTCGAGCTCAATTTTGAGGATCACGGTTATGCGCTCGTGCTCGTTAAGGTTGGCGCCGACCATGTGGCAGCTACCGACGACTACGCCGCCGTTCCGCGCGAGATGCAGGACGTCGCTGCCGAGTTTGGCAAGGCACGCCTGTGTGAGGTAAACGTGGCGGACTTTGACGCCAAGCTCCCCGAGCTGCGCGCCAAGCTGGGCGACCGTGCCTGCCTGCGCGCCGTTCACTACTGGTACGAAAACGGCCTGGTCGACAAGCGCTGGGCAGCGCTCAACGCCGGCGACATCGACCAGTTCCTGGTCCTGACGCGCGAGTCCGGCGCCAGCTCTGCCATGTACCTGCAGAATGTCGTTGCCAAGCTGGGCTCCGAGCAGCCTTCCATGTACGCCCTGGCACTGGCCGAGCATGTCCTCGACGGCCGAGGCGCCGTCCGTATCCACGGTGGCGGCTTTGGTGGCACCATCCAGGCCTTCGTGCCGCTCGACCTGGTCGACACCTTCATCGCCAAGATGAACGGCTGGCTGGGCGAGGGCTCTGCCCGCCACTACGCAATTTCTGACAAGGGGGCTTACGCGGCATGGCTGTAATGACTGACGTGCGCGAGGCTGCGCAGAACCTGATCGAGTACGCTATCCACCGATCGATGATCGGACAGGACGACCGCATCTGGGCCTACAACACCATTTTGGAGTGCATCGGCGCCACGGGCCCCGCGCTCGACATGGCCTGGGCGCTCCAGGTTGAGAAACTCTCGCTCTTGCACCCCGATACACTCCCCGACTTTGACCTAGAGGGCACGCTTGCCGCGCTTGCCGAGGCCGCCGTTGCCAACGGTACTGCCGAGGACACAGCATCGGGCCGCGACCGCATCGCCATGCGCATCATGGGCGCGCTGATGCCGAGGCCTTCGGTTGTAAACGAGGAATTCAACGGCCGCATGGGCGTCGACGAGCCCCGCGCCGCGACCGACTGGTTCTACGGCCTATGCTGTGACGCCGGCTACGTGCGCCGCGCCGCCATCGCGCGCAACATCAAATGGAGCACCCCCACCAACTGGGGCGACCTCGAGATTACCATCAACCTGTCAAAGCCCGAAAAGGACCCGCGCGATATTGCCGCGGCCGGCGCCGCCAAAAACACGGGCGAGAAGTATCCCGCCTGCCAGCTCTGCATCGAAAACGAGGGCTATCCCGGACGCTCCGCTGCAGCCGACGGCGGCGCCCATCCCGCCCGCCAGAATCTGCGCGTTATCCCTATTAAGCTCGACGGCGAGCGCTGGGGCTTCCAGTACAGCCCGTACGCGTACTTTAACGAGCACTGCATTGCCATGAGCTCCGAGCATCGTCCGATGCACGTCGACCGCAAGGGCCTGACCTGCCTGCTCGACTTTGTCGACCTGTTCCCGCATTACTTCATCGGCTCTAACGCCGACCTGCCCATCGTGGGCGGCTCGATCTTGTCGCACGACCACTTCCAGGGCGGCGCGCACGAGTTCCCCATGATGCATGCCGCCGAGGTCTCGCAGTTTAGCGTGCCCGGTTTTGACCAGGTCACCGGCACTGTGCTGCAGTGGCCACTCTCGGTACTGCGCCTGCGCTCGCATGACCGCGCTCAGCTACTCGACGCTGCCGAGAAGATTATCCTCGCCTGGCGCGAGTGGACCGACGAGTCCGTGGGCGTTATCGCACACACGGCCGACGGCGTGGCCCACAACACCGTGACGCCCGTCATTCGCCGCGTGGACTCCCGCGGCAACGCCGGCGGCGAAATCTACGAGGCCTACCTGGCGCTTCGCTGCAATATCACGACCGACGAGCATCCGCTGGGCGTATTCCACCCGCATGCCGAGTACCACCACATTAAAAAGGAGAACATCGGCCTGATCGAGGTCATGGGCCTGGCAATTCTGCCGCCGCGCCTGGTTCCCGAGCTTGGCGCTGTCCGCGAGCATCTGCTGGCAGCCAAGGCCGATGCCAGCTACGACCTTGCCGGTGCGCTCGAAGGCGATGATCTTTGCCGCAGCCACGCCGCATGGGCCGAAGATGTTTTTGCCCGCCGTGCCAACGAGCTTACGGCGGACAACGCCATCGATATCCTGCACGAGGAGGTCGGCGTGGTGTTTGGCCACGTGCTCGACAACGCCGGCGTCTTTAAATGGGACGAGGCAGGACGCACCGCCCAACAGCGCTTTATCGACTCGCTATAGCATGCGAGCTCGAACGCACGCACTCAACAAATAGCGTCTACACGACAACGGCGCCCGCCGGCAACATCGCCGACGGGCGCCGTTTTTGAGTGTAGTCATTGGGGTCATTCTTAAGGGGCGTTCTTAAACGACTAGTCATTAAAGAGCGTCCCCAATGACTACTTGCGACCAAGGCAACGCCGGTGTCTTGGCAACGACAGCGAAAACGCCCCTAAGCGAGCAAGGTGACGTGAAAGAGGAGGGCATTGACCTTTTGGTCATGCCCGACGATTGAACGTCAGATTGCCGCTTAGGGGCGTTTGCAGAGTCGCGCCGTTACGCGGTTTGGTAAAACCGCGTAACCCTACAGTTCAGTCACGACAACGCTGTTGTAGACCTCGTCCCAGCGGTCCATGACCAGGTGGCCGGTCTTGGGATCCATGGCGTTGAGCTTGCCGCAGGTATTGGCGGTCTTGAGCACCGTGACGTCGTCGGCACCAGCAGCAATGGCATGCGCAAAGCCGGCGATGGTCGAGTCGCCGGAACCCGTCGCGTTCACAGCCGCAATCGCGGGCGTCTTGGCGCGGAATGCGCGACCCTCATGGAAGCCCACCGAACCGGCAGCGCCCATCGAAACGACAACCCAGGGGATGCCGGCAAAGCGGCCATCGGCGGCAAGCGCCTCGCGCAGGGCATCGACATCATCGGTCGTAAAGGACGTACCCAGCAGGCCGTTAATCTCGGTCAGGTTGGGCTTTACGAGCTCAGGCTTAGCGTCGGACTCAAGCGCGGCCTCCAGCGATGCACCCGAGGTGTCGAGCAGCACCCTGGCGCCCGCCTTCTCGGCGATCTTGACGAGCTCGGCATAGTAGCCGGCATCGACGCCGCGCGGCAGCGAGCCCGAAAGCGTCACAACGTCCGCCTTCGCTGCAAGCTCGGCGAACTTGGCCGTAAAGGCCTCGAGCTCGGCCGGGGCGATCTGCGGGCCGCTCTCCAAAAGCTCGGTCTGATTACCCTCGTGCAGAATATTCAGGCAAATGCGCGTCTCACCAGCGATGGGCACAAAGTCGTTCTTGACGCCATCGACATCCATGAGCTCGGCCATATAGGCACCCATGTGACCGCCGAGCAGACCGGTCGCGAGCACATCGTCGCCCAACTGCAGCAGCACACGGCTCACGTTGAGGCCCTTGCCGCCAGCGGTCTTTTCGGGCGTCACACGGTTAACATCGTCGATGATCAGCTTATCGAGCTGATAGCGCGTATCAATCGACGGGTTCATGGTAACGGTCAGAATCATATTGAACTCCTGTTTCCGGGGCACGACACGCGCGGCCCCAAACATACGATAGCTCGTTAAAGGATCTCGATCTCAAAGCCGCGGGTGACGGTCTCCCCCGGCTTGGCCACCAGGCAGCCGCGCTTGTGCTCCAGAATATCGTCCTCGTCGGAGCAGGTGGACAGGCCGCCCCACGGTTCCACGGCCACAAAGTCGCCCTCGGGCTTGCTCCACACAATCAGGTACGGCATATCGGGGAACGTCAGGCGCACGCCCTTGTCCTCGGTCTTCTTGGTCAGCGTAACCACGCGGCTCTCGAGCACGTCAAAGATGGTCTCCGCGAAGTCGAAGAGCTCGTGGGTCAGCGGCAGGTTCTGGTCGATCATGGGGTTCTTGCTGCGATGCTCAACATCAATCAGACCCGTCGAAGGAACGGCAGTACAGAGCTCGGCGGCCTCGCGCTGATCAAAATGGAGCTCGTAGTCGTCATAGGACTCGCCCTCGTCAAGCGGGCACTTAAAGCCAGGGTGGCCACCCACAAAGAACGGCATGTCCTCGGTGCCCTCATTGGTCACCTCGTACGACACGGCCACCTTAGCCGCATCGATCGTGTAACGAGCAACGATCTTAAACGGATACGGGTACTGCTCGAGCAACTCGGCATGGTCGGTAGAGCTTAGGCTCAGCGCAACCATGTTGTCGCTCTGTTCCTCGAGCTTCCACTCCTGTTTGCGCGCAAAGCCGTGGCGGGCGAGCTTGACCTCGCGGCCGCCCATGGTCATTGCGCGACCGTCACGAAGACCGCCGCAGATCGGGAAGCAAATAGGCGCCTGGCCCGACCAGACCGCCGGATCACCCTGCCACAGGTACTCACGGCCGTTGGCCGCAATAGAAGTGAACGACCCGCCCGCCGTGCTCAGTGCCACGCGGATAGAACCGTTATCAAGAACAAACTCCATAGGAGCCTTCCCTTTCTTACGACAGCCCGCCAAGTCAGTGGGGCTGATAGCAAACCGGCCCGCGCCCCCTCACAGAAACGCGAGCCGTCAACGGACTAGTTAATTACGCCGGATACCCGCTAATCATGGTATTCGCCGCGGTCCCACTTCTCGAGGAACTCGTCAAAGAAGTGCGGGTCAGCCTGAGCCTCGGCGTCGGCCTTGTTGCAGGCATCGATCTTGGCGATCAGGGCATCGTGCTCGGGGGTCTTCTCGTAGGGCTCCTCCAGGAAGGCAAGCATGATATCGGCCATCAGGAACTCGCCGGTGATCTTGCCGCCAAAGCCCACGATGTTGGCGTTGAGCTCGCGACGGGCATACAGGGCAGAGGTCATGTCGCGGACCAAGGCGCAGCGGACGCCGGGAACCTTGTTGACGGCGTTGGTGATGCCGATGCCGGTACCGCACAGGGCCACGCCAAAGTCGGCCTTGCCGCTGGCAACAGCCTCGCCCACGGCCTTACCGTAGATGGGGTAGTGCGTACGGGTGTGGCTGTAGGTGCCGCAGTCGAGCACCTTGTAGCCAGCCTGCTCCAGGCGGTCGGCCAGATAGATCTTCTCGTCCGTAACGATATGGTCGCAACCGATTGCGATGGTCTTCTTCATCAGAACGTCCTTTCGTCTGAATTCACAAGTTGAGGTAGAAGTTCGAGTTCTCGGTGGCTCTCGTTAGGCCATCTTGTTGAGCATGTCGACACGGATCTGGTGACGGCCGCCGGCGTACTGGGCGCGCAGGAACTCGCGGGCGATCTTCTTGGCGACCTCGGTGCCCACAACGCCCGGGCCCATGGTGACCATGCGCGAGCCGTTGTGCTCGCGGGTCATGTAGGCAGAACGCTCGTCGGAAATGTTGGCGACGACCATGCCCTTTATCTTGACGGCGGCCATATAGGAGCCGACGCCGTACTTATCGAATGCGAAGCCCTGGGAATCCTTGTGCTCCAGCAGGTCCTTGGCAACGGCGGTCGCGGAATCGACAAAGTCCGCGGCAGGGGTCTCGGAATAGTCGACGACCTCGTGACCGTCGGCGATGAGCATCTCCTTGATGGACTCCTTCATCGACATACCGTCGGCATCGGAAGCGATTACAACCCTCATGACATCCTCCTTGAGAGATACGCAGGTGCGTAGTTTCTGTTTGGAAGTGTTGAATCGCGTTCAGGTCCGGGCATCTGAATGTGCGGTTCTTCACTGTTCGTGTTTATTTAAACACATTCGAACATCAACTGCAAGAATTATTTGTTTATCTTTGTTCTTTTTTGAACAAATACCGTTCACGGATGATTGCTGACCGTTTGAGCCCGGCGCGGACGTAGCGACCGCGTATTCAACAAACAAAAGGGCGGCCGAGAACGTGTCTCGGCCGCCCTTCTTACAGTTGATCTTCCAAAGAACGCTTTGCCGCCTACTCAGACTGCTTGCCCTTCTTGGCGTGCTTGGACGGAGCACTCAGAAAGCGGCCCGTCAAATAGTTCGCCGGGCCGGAAATATCAATCCCCAGTAGCGTGTGTCCCAGCCACAAAAACGCCGCGAGCACCAGCAGCGGGATAACGCACGAGGTCACGATCATCACAATGACGCCTTCGATGAGATCGGTCACTTGCTGCACAATTTCATCGGTCATCTGCTTGGCGCCGCTGGTCACCGACGTGACGAGGCCCGAGGCACCGTCGGCAAGCTGCTCGAGCACGCTCTTGGACTCTGCGGACTCGGTCTTTTTCTTGCTTGTTTTGGAGCTATCGCTATTTGCCGCACTCGCAGCGTCGGCCGCCTTTTGCTCGGCCGCCTCGATGCTAACGCGATACGTTTCGTCGACCTTCTGCGACACCCAAACGCTTGCAGGCACCAACGCCATGCCAATTATGGCGACCACCAGCACACGCGTTGCCACGCGGCGAATGACTGCGCTCGTGCTCCAGCGTCCGTGAATGCCAAGCGACACCGCGAAGAGTACGAGCGAGAACGGAATCAGGATGCCCAGCCCGACCGACCATAAAATGGTCAGCAGATATTTTTCGAGGTAGAGCACGGCAAGCACGATACCCAAGTTACCCGAAAGCTGCGCGAGCTGCTCGGCAACCGGCGTTCCCGTATCACCCGGCAGCGCGGTAATGCCCGCAGACAGCGCCACGCACGAGGTTGTGAGCGCCAAAACATTGCCCTTCTTTTGATCGATGACCTCGATGGTGGAGTCCCAAGTCTTAGTATCGGCAAAATGCGGACGAGCTACAAAGCCCGACAACAGCGCCAGTACCACGAGCGCAACGATAAAGCCAATCTGCAGCTTTTTGTTTGCGCACACGACATCGGACAGGCTGGGCTGCAGCTCGGTTACCGTCGTATGCTCGGTTATCTGGACAGGACGCCCATGAGCCATCTCGTGCGCATCTGTCTTTTGAATCAATCCGTTGTCCGGCATTTGGACACCTCCTCATTCCGGCCTGCATTGCGGATGGAAGTATACCCACCCATCGAAAAACCGAACGGGAGGGCGTGCAGAAGCTCCAAGACTGCCCCCAACGACTAGTCGTTTAAGAACGTCCCCAATGACTGTCTCGGGATGAGTTGCGGTGAAATAGGGATTGTTTTGCGCCCGCCGGCCCCTATTCAGTCCCTATTTCACCGCAACTTGGAGGAAGACAGAAAAGCCCTGCCGCGGATAGTGAACTGCGCCCCAAATCTTGGACGCCCTAAATAGCGACTAGGCCGCAAGGGCCTGATTCCGGTACTCCTCCGGGGTCAGGCCCTTCAATCTTACCTGCCTCCGGCTCGTGTTCCAGTGGACTATGTATTCCTCCAGGCCGCGTTTGAAATCCTCGAACGTCTTCCACTCGCGGCCCCTGTAGAACTCGTCCTTGACGTGGCCGAAGAGCTGCTCGGTGGCGGCATTGTCGATGCAGTTCGCCTTCCTGGACATGCTCTGGACGATACCGGCGGCCTCGAGCCTGGATGTGTATGAGGCGTGCTGGTACTGCCAGCCCCGGTCCGAGTGCATGGTCGGGGCGGCGCCCTCGGGGATCTTGGACAGCAGCTCGTCGAGCATCCTCACCTGCTGGGCCATGTCGGGCGTGGTCGATATGTCGCTCGCCACGATCTCCTTGGTGCAGAAGTCCGGCGTCGGGGCCCAGTAGGCCTTGCCGCCAGCCACCTTGAACTCGGTGACGTCCGTCCCCAGCTTCTGCCACGGGGCCCCGGCGTCGAAATCCCTCGCGATCACGTTCTCGAACGTTCTGCCGACGACGCCCCTGTACGAGTTGTACCTGTGGTAGGCCGTCTCGCGTCTGATGCCGCAGCGAATCCCCATCTCGCGCATCATCTTGAGCACGGTCTTGTCGGCTATCACGGCCCCCTCTTCCGCCCTGAGGCACATCGCTATCTGCCGGTGCCCGCAGCCGTTGGCGGTGCGCGAGAAGATCTCGGCGGCCGCCTCCCGGAGCTCGGGGCGCGTGGGCCTCGGCGGGTGCGCGAGGGC